>JAFAED010000202.1 GCA_023424275.1 Pseudomonadota bacterium
GGCGAGAGGAGCAGGATTTCACCTGTGCACCAGGGCTCGGCAAGGAGCGCAGGGGCCACCGCCGTCGTTTTCCCCGCGCCCGGCGGGGCGACGAGCACGGCACTGGATCGCTCGCGGAGGGCTGCAAGAAGCTCAGGCAGGACGGCGTGGATGGGGAGTGTCACGCCTTCCCCTTAGCCCGCACGTCACCCCGGCGAAAGCCGGGGTCTCAAGGTCGATGCGTTGAGATTCCGGCCGCTGCCGGAATGACGTCCAATGTCAGAGGCCGAGCACCATCTTCGCGATGATGTTACGCTGGATCTCGTTCGACCCGCCATAGATCGTCGTCTTGCGCGTGTTGAAATAGGTCGGCGCGGCGCGATGGGCATAATCGGGCCCGATCGGATGCTCGTTGTCGCCCTCCCCGAACCCGCGGAAATAGGGCGCGCCATAATGGCCGACCGCTTCCAGCGTCAGCTCGGTCAGCCGCTGCTGGATTTCGCTGCCCTTGATCTTGAGCAGGCTCGATTCCGGCCCCGGACCGCGTCCGGCGTTCGGACCCGCAAGGCTGCGCAGTTCGGTGAACTCCAGCGCGGTCAGGTCGATCTCGAGGTCGGCCAGCTTGCGCTTGAAAAAGGCGTTGGCGATCAGCGGCTTGTCGCCGTCGAGTTCGGTTCGAGCGATCGCCTTCACCTTTTCGATGCCGCGCTTCGACGCCGCGACGCCGGCGATGCCGGTGCGTTCGTGCGCAAGCAGGAACTTGGCGCAGGTCCAGCCCTTATTCTCTTCGTAAACGCGCTGCGACTGCGGAACGCGGACGTCCTCCAGCCACACTTCATTGACTTCATGCTCGCCGCCCAGCGTGATGATCGGGCGCACGGTGATGCCCGGCGACTTCATGTCGATCAGAAGGAAGCTGATGCCTTCCTGCTGCTTCGCATCCTTGTCGGTGCGGACAAGGAAGAAACCCCAGTCGGCGTGCTGCGCCAGCGTCGTCCAGGTCTTCTGCCCGTTGACGATATAATCGTCGCCATCGGGGACCGCAGCGGTGCGCAGGCTGGCAAGATCCGAACCCGAACCCGGCTCCGAATAGCCCTGGCACCACCAATCCTCGCCCGACAGGATGCGCGGCAGGAAATGGGCCTTCTGTTCGGGCGTGCCAAAGGTGTAGATCACGGGGCCCACCATCGCGAGGCCGAAGGGCATCAGGCGGATGCAGTCGGCGCGCGCGGTTTCCTCGGACCAGATGAAGCGCTGCGTCGGCGTCCAGCCGGTGCCGCCATATTCGACCGGCCAAGCGGGCGCGATCCAGCCCTTCTTGTGCAGGATCTTGTGCCAGGCAAGGAAGTCTTCCTTGGACAGCTCCTCGCCTTCGTCCTGTTTGCCGCGGAGTTCCGCGGGGTAATTTTCGGCGATGAACTGGCGTACTTCCTGCTGGAAGGCCAGGTCTTCGGGGCTGAACTCCATGTCCATGACGATTCTCCCTTGGGCAATTTTGCCCTTATATTGTCGGTTCACGCTTACGTAAAGGTAAGTTGTAATTTGCTACGCGATGCGCGGCAACTTCGACAACTTCCACGACCTTGTCCAGCGCGCCGTTCAGCCGGCGCACCGCAGCGGTGATCCCGCCCCGTCGGCGGATGTGTCTAGGCCGGAAGCCTGCGGGTGACGACGACCGCCGCGCCTTCGCTGGCATAGGCGCCGCGAATCTCGGCGATCGACAGCATCACGTCCAGCGCCATGCCCTCGCGGGTGACGATCTGCGACGCGACGCGGACCGGCCCGTCGCCACGGAAAACCGCTTCAAGCGCCTCGGAAAAGGCCGCGCGCTGGCCGAGGGCAAGCAGCGCCGAAAAACGCACGCGCCGGATCGCGGCCGCGTCGACACCGATCAGCGCGGTCAGTGCATCGTTCGCCGCGTCGATCGTCTCGCGCACCGACAGCCGGGCATGGCCGATACCGCCGTCGACATCGATCGCCGTCGCCAGCGCAGTCCGCATATCACCGACGGCGAAATCCTCCATTGCCTCGCTGATATCGCGCAGCAGCAGGGCGCCACCGACAGGCAGAGGAACCAGGTCGACGCGCAACCATTGGCGTGGCCGCAGGACACCGGGCACATCCCCCGAAAAGCGTTCGCGGTGCTCGATCAGGCGAATGATCCGCTGGAGCAGCAGGCTCTGGTCGAGCTGCGGTAGCACTACGGTCAGATTCTCTCCGATCAGCGCCGCCGCAGGGCGCTCCAGCATATCGCCAGCAGCCGGATTGACCGACAGGATGGTCCATTGCCGATCGATTATGATAATCCCGTCCCGAACCGATTCCATGAGCGCGGCCAACGAGTCCCGAAGCGTAGCTCCGGACGTCGTGTCGGACCCAGTTTCGCCATCGAGACGCCGATAATCGTCGAGCGAGATCAGGACGTGGGCATCCTTGCCATGATGCGTCACGACCACAGGCTTGCGTGCCGCTTGCAGCCGCCAGTTTGCAAAGCCCCGGATGAACTCCGCCGCTGTTACCCTTTGCGGCTCCCGCGCTGTCGCCATGCCATTGCCCCGAATAGTGCCACCTGCTTCTTCTTATGTGCAGGGATGCGGGCAAATGGCGACGAAGCTGGTCCGCTTTGTCGCCGAACCGGCGTCAAACCAGCTTTGCCTTGCCGCAGCGCAGCGCATTGATCCGCGCGTCAGCCTGTCCGACGTGGACGCCGAGCAACCCGGTGAGGTCCGCCAACACGCTATCGAGCACCGGCGCGGCAAGGCCCACCGCCTCTCCCACCACCGCCGTCAGCGCCTTGAGGTTAAGGCCCAAGCCGAGCACGTTCGCGTCGAGTTCCATTCGGTCCGACAGCGATTTCGCGGCGCCCGTCACCAGACCGCTACTCGACACCGTCTTGACCTGTCCGTCGGCGATGTCGCGGCGCGAGAAGTTGACCTGCTTTTCGCCAAGATCGGACAGGACCAGTTCGGCCTCGGCATCGATGCTGACGAGCGGAAGCTTGACGACGCGCGCCGGCCGGGGATCGAGCTGCCGACCCATATCCTGAAAATCGGCGTCATCGACGGTTCCGATCGCGACCATGGCGGGCGACGTCACGACGCCCAAAGAAACGGCAGCGCTGCTGTTCGGGGCGCAGTCGATATCGGTGATCCGTGCCGAGGCCGACCCCAGTTCGGCGAGCACCGGAAGATGCACGCTCGCAAGCGGCGTCTGGACTTTCGTTTCGAGTTTGAGCCGCACCTGCGCGGTCCGAACGATCACGTCATTGGTGTCCGTTACCGCAATGAGCGGGGAGTTCGCCGGCGGCTCGCCGATCATCAGCGCGACATTGATGCCCGAGCCGCCGGGCAGATTGCCGGCGACCGACAGGTCAACCTGCCGATTGGCATTGCCCAGCAACAGCATCGCCCGGAGCAAGCTGAGCGCGTTGACCTTCACCGGATTCGCGGCGTCGACCCGGATGCTCGATGACCGGGGTCCCAGGTCGATCGCGCGCGACGGCAGCAGGCCGCGCGGCAGGGCGCGGTCGGCGATATGCTCTAGCGCCCTGCCCGCCTGACCGTCCGATGCGCGCGCAAGCGCCGAGACGACCTGCGGCAAGGTAACCTGCGTGTCGAGCGTCTGGCCGAACGTCAGCACATCGGCCCCGATTTCGGTACGCAGCGCGTCGGAAAAGGCGAGCAGGTCGATATCGGTGCTCGCCAGCGCATTATAGTCCATTACCGACAGGTTGAGCTGGCTGCCGGTCAGACCCGACAGCAGAGCGTTCGGCAAGCCGCCGTTCACGGCCGCCACGCGCGATCCGAGCGAAAAGGCGGCGTATCCTCGCCGCGCGCCGGTTGCGGTCGCGCGGATGACCGTGTCCCGCCGGCCCGTCAGGAAAGTGCCGAAGAAGAGCGGCCGATCGCGCGTCAGGACGACCCGCACCGCATTCGGCGACGAACCGCCACCTGCAAAACGCGTCTCGGCCAATACTCCCGGATCGGCGACATAGGTTCCGGGCGTGAGCGCCGCTATGCGGATGCCGCAATCGCAATTGGCGGCGATGATGCGCTCAGCCGCCGCGCGTTCTTCGCCCGGACGCCCTGCGGCCGCCATCGCCGCTGCATCCGCGATGCCCTGCAGTTTGCGGCGATCGAGATAGAGCGAGCCGACATCGACCGCGAGTGCCGCCGAACCGATCAGCATCGTCATGCCAAAAGCGGTGGCGATGCTGACGCCGCCGCGCCGATCGCCGGAAAGAGCGCGAAAGAAACGGAATATTGTCATGTTCAGTCCACCGGCAGTTCGAAAGTCGCGCGGGCACGAATGACCTCCCCGGGCGACGGCACGAAGGACGATCGCAATATGCTGTCGCGGGGGACTGTGAAGGCCACCGCCACGGTGACCGCTTCGGAGGTCTCGGACACGGTAACGCTATGCGTGCCCGCGACCCCGTGAAGACTGCGACCGACCGCGCGCGTCGCGACCGCACGGCGATCTGCCGCGTCGAGGCCGACGATTGCAGCGCGCGCGCCATCGTTCGCGGACTGCTGGACGCTATGCGCCAGCATGAAATATTGACCGTAAACCAGCACGCCCATCAGCAACGCGAGGAACAGCGGCAACACCAGCGCCATCTCGACGATAGCGGCACCGCGCTCCTCGCGCGCCAAGGCAACGCCGGTCAGAGTCGGATTGCGGAAGAATTGGATCGGACCTGTCATACGGCCAGCATCGCCGCCGTGAATGAAAGCGGCGTCGAGAATACCCGACGCCGCTTTTGTGCATTTTACAGGATTATCGGGGCCGCCAATCGGCCCGGTCCGGCGATTTCGCGATGGTTGCTAACAAACTGCCAGGGTTCGATCGGGCAACACATCACAAAATACGCATCATTCGGCGGCCTCCAGCTTGTCCTGCGTCCGCAAATCGAAGTCGGATGCATCGTGCCGTTCGTGAAGCTGGCTCGCCGGATCGCCCATCACACGATTGACCATCCGGCCGCGCTTCACCGCCGGGCGCGCCGCGATCTGATCGGTCCAGCGCTGGACATTCTTATATTCTTCGACCTGAAGGAATTCGCCCGCATCATAGACAAGTCCCTTCGCCAGCGCGCCATACCAGGGCCATACCGCCATATCCGCAATCGAATAGTCCGCTCCGCCAAGATATTCGCTCTCGGCCAGCCGACGATCGAGCACGTCGAGCTGACGTTTTACCTCCATCGCATAGCGGTTGATCGGATATTCCTGTTTTGTCGGCGCATAGGCATAAAAATGGCCGAAACCGCCGCCGAGAAAGGGTGTGCTGCCCATCTGCCACATCAGCCACGACAGCACTTCCGCGCGCTTTGCGGTTTCGGTCGGCAGGAACTCGCCGAATTTCTCCGCCAGGTGGATCAGGATCGCGCCCGATTCAAAAACGCGAATGGGCTCGGGCCCGCTGCGATCGACAAGGACGGGAATTTTGCTGTTCGGATTGGCGGCGACATAGCCGCTCGAGAACTGGTCGCCGTCGCCGATCTTGATCAGCCACGCATCATATTCGGCGCCCGCATGGCCCAGGGCGAGAAGTTCTTCGAGCATCACCGTGACCTTCACGCCATTGGGCGTACCGAGCGAATAGAGCTGGAGCGGATGCTTGCCGATCGGCAGATCCTTGTCGTGCGTCGGACCCGCGATCGGGCGGTTGATATTGGCGAAGCGCCCGCCGCTTTCCTTGTCCCAGGTCCAGATTTTCGGGGGCACATATTCGCTGCTGTCGGTCATCGGAGGACTCCTGAGCTGATTTTTATACTGACCGGTAACTTAAGTGGGGTTTGCCGTTTGTCCACCCTTTGCCCATCAAATAATCTTTTCGTTGCGCAGAGCCGAAATGGCGCTCGCGTCATAACCGAGTTCGGCGAGGATCGCGTCGCTATGCTCGCCGACCTGCGGTGCGCGCCGCGGACCGGCCTTGGCGCTGCCCGACAGGCTGATCGGGGCGCGAATGACAGGAATATCATGCGGCGCCCCGGGGTAGAGGATCGGTTCGACGAGCCCCATCGCCGAGACCTGGGGTTGTTCCAAGGCTTCTCCGGCGCGCAAGACCGGCGCGGCCGGGACCCGTGCCGCAGCCAATTCGCCAATCGCGTCTGCACTGGTGCGCTCGATGCACCAGCGTTGCATGATCGCGCTTAGTTCCTCGCCATTGTCGCCGCGCAGGATGTCGCTCGCATAAAGCGGATCGTCGATCAGTTCAGGGCGTCCGACGAGGGCGGCCCAACGCGCAAAAATCGGTGCACCGACGATCTGCGTAATGACCCAGCCATCGCGCGTGCGGAACACGTCGGTCGGCCCCGAACTGAAACTGCGGTTGCCGATCGGTTGGCGATCGATGCGGTTCAGCGCATGGTCGATGGTCAACGCGTTCGACATCGCGAGCGCGGTACCGAGCAGCGATCCCGATACACACTGTCCTTTGCCTGTTTTCTCGCGATCGCGCAGCGCAAGCATCACCCCGAACGCGCAATGCAGCGCAGTGCCGAAATCGACATAATTGACCTGCGCGCGATAGGGCTGGTCTTCGGTCCCCGTCAGGTGCACCGTCCCCGACATCGCCTGTCCCACCGCATCGAACCCGACGCGGTCGGCAAGCGGCCCCTCGCTTCCGAAAGCCGATGCCGTCGCGAGGATGACGCGGGGATTGATCGCGGCGAGGCTGTCATAATCAAGTCCGAGCTTGACCAGCGCATCGTGCGGCAGGTTCGCAACTACGACGTCGGCGGTCTCGACAAGGCGGCGGACGATTTCGCGGCCTTGCGAACTGCCCGGTTTCAGCGTCAGGCAGCGTTTGCTTCGGTTCATCTGCATGAACATCGCGCCGGACCCATCCTCCGCAACAGGCACCGTATAACGGTCGTCGTTTCCGCCCGGCGCTTCGATGCGAATGACATCGGCGCCATAATCGGCAAGCAGGGCGGCGCAATATGGGCCGGCAATATAGCGCCCGAAATCAAGGACCTTAACACCCGTCAGCGGCACGTTTCGCTCTCCCCGAAATCACTTGTCTTTCGACCGAGCTAGCAGTCACCCGTCGACGCTGCCAGTTCTTCGTCGAAACCTGTCACTTGCATGTTCGCGCTCGCGCCATATGGTATACGAAATTGCAACAGGGGAAACTTCATGACGCGCTTCGCTCTCGCTCTCGCGGCGACTTTGGCTTGTTCTACCTCCGTCTGGGCCCAGACGGCGCCTGCTCCGGATGCGAAGCCGGTGAAATGGGACGTCAACGCCCCGCCTGGAATGCAGACGCGCAAAGTGCCGATCACGGTCGACGAAGGGAGCTGGATGAATGTCGACGTCGCCCCCGATGGCCGGACGATCGCGTTCGACCTTCTCGGCGACATCTACACCATGCCGATCGAAGGCGGTACGCCGACGCGTATCGCCGAAGGGCTAGCTTATGAGCATCAGCCGCGTTTCTCGCCCGATGGCAAGCGCATAGCCTTTGTCTCAGACCGCGCAGGCGGCGATAATATCTGGCTGATGAACCGCGACGGCAACGACAAGCGCCAGATCTCGAAGGAAGATTTCCGCCTGCTCAACCAACCGAGTTGGAGCCCCGACGGACAGTTCATCGTTGCGAAGAAACATTTCACGACCGGCCGCTCGCTCGGCACCGGCGAAGTCTGGATGTATCATGTCTCGGGCGGCGCTGGCGTCCTGCTCATCAAGAAACCCAATGAGCGGCATCAGAAGGAACTCGGCGAACCAACCTTCGCCCCCGACGGCAAGGGCGTCTATTACACGCGCAACGTCACCCCGGGTCCGATCTTCGAATATGCACAGGACAGCAATACGGACCTGTTTCACATCGAACGCTACGATCTGAACGATGGCGAAGTCACGACCGTCGCGGGAGGCGCTGGCGGTGCCGTTCGGCCGTCCCCCTCCCCCGACGGAAAACGCCTCGCCTTCGTCCGCCGCGAGGGCGCGCAGTCCAAACTCTATGTGAAAGATCTGGCTTCGGGAGCCGAGCGCAAGATCTACGACGCGCTCGATCAGGATGTGCAGGAAACCTGGGCGGTGACCGGCGTCTATCCGAATATGGACTGGACCCCCGACAGCAAGGATGTCGTCTTCTGGGCCGGCGGCAAGCTGCGCCGTGTCGGCGCCGATGGCGGCGAAGCGCGCGTAATCCCATTCAGCATCAACGATGATCGCGTTATCGTCGATTCACTCCATCCGACCATCGAGGTCGCGCCCGATACCATTACGACAAAAATGCCGCGCTGGGCCGAAGTGTCGCCCGATGGCCGTACCGTCGTGTTCGAAACGCTTGGCAAGCTTTGGATCAAGCC
>JAFAED010000217.1 GCA_023424275.1 Pseudomonadota bacterium
GCGTCGCACCGCTCGGCCTCCAGCCGCTGCGCCGGACGATCATCGCCTTCGACGCCCCGCCCGATCAGGACATCGGCAACTGGCCCTTTACCAAAACCGCGATCGACGATTTCTATATGCTACCCCAATCGGGCCGGCTGCTGGCCTGCCCCGTCGATGAAGTGCCGAGCGAGCCGACCGACGCCCAACCGGAAGAATATGACATCGCGCTCGCGGCGGCGAAGACCGAACATTACACCTCGCTGACCGTCCGGCGGATCAGTCACAGCTGGGCGGGGCTGCGCACCTTCACGCACGACCGTATTCCCGTCGCCGGTTTCGCACCCGATGCGCAGGGATTCTTCTGGCTGGCCGGCCAGGGCGGCTATGGCCTGCAGACCGCGCCCGCCATGGCTGCCGCGACGGAGTCGCTGATTACCGGCGGAAGTTGGCCGACGGGCCTTTCGGATTGGGGGGTCAGCGGTGCCGATCTGGCCGTGGAGCGCCTTCAGGCCGGCAACGGCCCGGCCTGAGTATCCGCCCAGGCGAAGCTGGCTGCCGTCCCGTCGATGACAGAACTTCGCGCGCCTTCGGGCCTGTCAGGGAACCAACCTGCCCATCGTGCGGTAGACAGGCATGGAATTATTGAACCCCGACCTGCTGTGGCCGATTGCCGGCGCCGCGGCCACCGGCGCGATGATCGGCGCAGAGCGCGAATATCGCGCAAGCCCCGCGGGCCTGCGAACGCATATTCTGGTGGGCCTGTCCTGCTGCCTGCTGATGCTGTCGGCGGTCCATCAGATGGCGTGGCTCAGCGATGCACCGCTGGAGGTAATCCGGATCGACCCCGTGCGAATGGCTCATGGCATTCTCACCGGCATCGGCTTCTTGTGCGGCGGCGTCATTTTCCGGGAGGGCTTCAATGTCCGCGGGCTGACGACCGCGGCTTCGCTCTGGACGACGGCAACGCTCGGAATGCTATTTGGCGTCGGCTTTTACGAACTCGCGATTTTCGGGGCGATCGCGACCTTCCTGGTCCTTGCGGCGGTGTCGATCACCGAACGCTATGCGCCGCAGCGCCGTATCGCGCATATCCGTGCGACCTATCGCCGCGACGCGGCGATAACGCTGGACGGCTTTGGCAGGATGCTCGCCGGAAAGAAGCTGAAATTCATCACGATCGACCAGGCGCTCGAAGGTGAAGAGCGCAGTTTCAGCGCCATCGTGGGCGGCTACACCGAACGCTGTGCCGAGGAACTGGCCGCAGACTGGATCGCCGACGATGATGTGACCGGGTTCGAAATCAGGCCGCAACAAGCTTAGCACGACAGGTCTGGACGGAGGCCGGATAGGCATGTCGGTGCTCGGCCTGTCCCGACCGCGATGCCGCTCCAACGCGATCATCGCTACCCCTTCCGTCCCCGATCCGGGCGTGTCGGCAACGGGCGTTTGCAAGGTCCCGGCAACGATATCCGCCATTCGCCTTTATTGACTTTAGTTCGCAATAGCGATTAGGGCGCCCTCGACCATTTATTTTTCGGGGGCATTCATGACATTCCGCACGACGATCCTGACCGCCGGCACAGCCATGCTCGCGCTGACCAGCCACGCCGTACAAGCGCAGGAGAGCGAAGCTGCCGACGACATCGTGGTTGTCGGCGCGCTGACCGACGTCGAGATCGACCGCGAAGAGATCGAGGTCCTTCAGGCAAACGACCTCGCCGACCTGTTCCGCAATGTCCCGTCGGTTGCCGTCGGCGGCGGCGTCGGCCTCGCACAGAAAATCTATGTCCGCGGGCTCGAGGATTCGCTGCTCAACGTCACCATCGACGGCGCACCGCAGCGCGGCACTTTGTTCCACCATATCGGCCGCGTGACGATCGAGCCCGAAATCCTTGAAACCGTCGACGTTCAGGCAGGCCCGGGCGAAGCAACCGCGGGCTTTGGCGCGGTCGGCGGCGCGATCCGCTTCCGCACGCGCGACGCGGTCGACATGCTGCAGGACGGCCGCGACATCGGCGGCATCGCCAAGGCGGGCTGGTTCAGCAACGACGGATACAAGCTGAGCGGCACGGTCTATGGCCGGATCGCGGGCGATAGCGGTATCCTCGCCTCCTACGTCCATGTGAACCGCGACCCGTACAAGGATGGCGACGGCGTGCGCCAGCTTGCGACGGGCGCCGAGCAGAACCTCGGCTTCGTCAAGGTGGGCGGCGAGTTGGGCGGCGGGCACCGCGTCACCGCAAGCTATGAGCAGCGCCGCGAAAGCGGCCGTTTCGGGCAGCGACCGAACTGGCCGGTGCTCGCCGGCGACCGGTTGTTCGAGGCGAAGGGCAAGCGCCAGACCGCCATCCTGAACTATGGTTTCGAGGGTGACAGCGGCGTCGGCATCGAGGCGACGGGTTACTGGACGCGGACCAACTTCACACAGGACCGCTATGACCGCTGGGGCCTTTATGGCGCCGAGATCGAAACCTATGGCTTTGACGTCCGCGCGAAGCTCGCCATCGCGAACCATGACATCACCGTCGGCGCCGAACATCGCCGCGACCGCGTGACGAGCGAATATCTGGGCGCCCCCGCAATGTGGCAGGACTGGGCGTGGGACCCCAATATCGGCAGCTTCACCGAAAAGGGTTCGCTGATGGGCGTCTATGTCCAGGATCATTGGCGCGTCGCCGACCCGCTGCTGATCAGCTTTGGTGCGCGCTACGACGCCTATGACCTCGACCAGACAACCTATCGCACCGGGACCCAGAGCGACGGCCCCAGCTTCAATATCGGCGCCGAGTTCGAAATCGTCCCCGGGCTCAGCCTCAATGCCGGTTTTGCCGAGGCCTTCCGTGGCAAGGAAATCGGCGACGCCTTCACGCTCGAAAAGCGCCCTGGCCGCCTTTCGCTGTCGCCGACGCTGCGCCCCGAGCGCGTCGACAATCTCGAGGGCGGTGTGAAATACGACCTCGGCGGCTTCACTGCGTCGGCGGTCTATTATGAGATGACGATCAAGAACGTCATCCTCGACCAGCTCGGCCGCGACGCGTCGCAGCCGATCCAGGACGCGGTCTATTATGAAAATGTCGGCAAGTTCAAATCGAAGGGCGTCGAACTTCGCGCCGGTTATCGCACCGGGCCGTTCAGCATCGACGCCTATTACAACCATTATGATTCGCGCCTGAACGGCAACCGGATCGAAGGCTATGAGCATATCGCGCTGGGCAATTCGATGGGCGACAACTGGGCGGTGACTGCGGGTTTCCAGCCGAGCGATTATTTCAATTTCCGCGCCAGCCTGACACGCTATGAAGACCTCAACAATATCGAGGTGCTGTTCCGCGAAGTGCAGCTCTATCCAGAAGATATTTCGGAGACGCAGTTCATCGACAAGCCCGGTTATACGACGGTCGACCTGTTCGGCAGCTGGCGCCCGTTCGGGACCGACCGGCTCGAACTGCAGGCCGCCGTCTACAACCTGTTCGACAAGCGCTATCTCGCGCACGCCAGCGTCGCCGACTATAGCGGCATTCCGGGGTACGAGATCGTGTCGGGCCTGCCCGAACCGGGCCGCAACGTCCGCCTGACCGCGTCCGTCCGCTTCTGATGGCAGGCGCGGCTGTCCGTCGGCGGCCGCGCCACGCCCTCAAACTGTGGCACCGCTGGTTCGGGCTGATCGCGGCGCTGTGGCTCGCGCTGCTTGCTGCGACGGGGATCGCGGTGACGTTTTACGACGAGCTCGATAGCGCACTGAATGCCGACTGGCGGACGGTTCCGGCATCGGACACGTCCGCGCCCGTCGACCTTGCCGTCAAGGCGGCGGAACGCGCGCTGCCCGGCTTTGCGC
>JAFAED010000248.1 GCA_023424275.1 Pseudomonadota bacterium
TCAGCAGGATAGTTCATGATTTCGTATTCGAGCTGAGGTTCTTGCTCGTCTTCAGGCGATTCCTCAGTTTCTTCGAATTCCCAATCTTCGACGTCGGCCATCTAAAAATCTCCGATTATTCGGATATCGAATTTGCAGAAAGGAGATGTATTTTCAAGCTGCAGATAAGGCTATACGCTAATGTAAAATGATCCTCATCACCGGCCACGTCATTCTCACCCCCGAGCATCGCGAGCGCATGATCGCGCTCGGCGCCGAGCATAGCACGCGGTCGCGGTCCGAACCGGGGTGTCTGGCGCATAATTGCCATATCGATGTCGAAAACCCCGACCGGCTGATGTTCGTCGAGGAGTGGGAGGGCGTCGACGCGGTGCGCGCCCATTTCGCGCTGCCCGCCTCGCGCGCCTTCGTCGCCGACATGCGCGCGCTCTCGCCCGCGCCGCCCGCGATCCGCATCTATGCGGCCGAGGATATCACCGCGAAGCTGATGGGGTAGGGGCTGCCAATCCGTTCCGATCGGTGCGCGCGGCCGATTTTTCTCTCGTCATGCCGGACTTGACCCGGCATCCACTCGCACCAGTGTAGCGGGACCCCGGATCAAGTCGAACGAGCCACGTGCCTCGTTCGAGGGTGACGAAGAAAGGGAGCTCCGAGCCCCCCAAAAAATCGCTGTCCTACAATATTTTGCCATGCCACCATCGCTTTGGCCTTTCCTTTGGGCGAAGCGCGCGGCACGGAAAATCGTGTCGGCGGGCTCCGCCGATCGAGCGGCTTAAAGCCACAAAGGACACAAAATCGCGTCGTCCATGCGGGGCTTTTGTGGCTTTAAGCAGGGCAGGAGGGCGCATTGGGGGCAGTCGGGGGCCTATGAGCGAGTTCGAATTCACCATGTCGCTGTTCGGGCTGATCCTCGGCCTCGCGCTGGCCGAGGGGCTGGGCGGGCTGGCGCGCGCGCTGAAGGCCAGCCACCGCGTCCGCATCGGCTGGCCGACCGCGCTGCTCGGCCTGTTTGTGTCGTGCGACGTCGTGACCTTCTGGATGTACGGCTGGTCGATGCGCGACCTCTTGCCGCTAAGCTGGCCGGTATTGTTCGGCGGCTTCCTTGTCACCGCCGTCTATTTCGTCGCGGCCAGCCTCGTCTTTCCCGACGATCCCGAGGCGTGGGACGATCTGGGTGTTCATTTCGACAAGCATCGGCGTACGGTGATCGGCGGCGTCCTGCTCGCCAATCTCGCGCTGATCGCCAGCGTCGCGGCGCTCGACGGCCTGCCAACGCTCGACCTGCGCCGGATCGTCCTGACGTGGAGCTTCTTTCCCGTCGCCGCGCTTGCGATGTGGGCGAAGGACCGGCGTATCGTGTGCGCGTGCCTGATCTGGCTGATCACGCTCTACCCGCTCTCGGCAGTGTGGCATTGACCTATTGGACGGCGGTGGTCTTGGCGACGACGCGCCACCCGGCATCGGTGCGATAGAGCAGGAACTGGTCGATATAGCGGTCGCCGCCGAAATGCAGTTCATAGGTGACCGCGCTCATCGACGGCGCTGCGTCGTGGCGGTCGAGGATGCGGCCGCGCGCGGCGGGGTCGGGCCGCGCCGCCCAGTCGCCGAGCACCTCGGCAAAGCGCTTGCAATCGACCGCAGGGGGCCGGTCCGCGGCGAGCGTGCAAAATTGCCCGTCGGGCAGGAACAGCGCCTGCAATCGCTCGACCCGCCCGCTGCGCAGCCCGTCGACATAGGCTTCGAGCGCGGCTTCGGGCGACGCGGTGGCGGATGCTGCGGTTGCGGGCGCCGCCGCCAGCAGCGCCGCGAGGCAGGGAAGGGCAAGGCGCACAGGATCGAGGGGCATCGCATGAAACTCCCGCCGCAAATCATGCACGCTTTTAGCGTTTTGCCGCCTATTTCTCCAGCAGGGGCTTGAGATACTGGCCGGTGAAGCTGCGCTTTTCCTTCACCACCTGCTCGGGCGTCCCCGCCGCGACGATTTCGCCGCCCTTCACCCCGCCTTCGGGGCCAAGGTCGAGGATATAGTCGGCGGTCTTGATGACATCGAGATTATGCTCGATCACCACGACGCTATTGCCCTGATCGACGAGCGCCTGCAGTACCTCCAAGAGCTTGCGCACATCCTCGAAATGGAGGCCGGTGGTCGGCTCGTCGAGGATGTAGAGCGTCTGTCCGGTCGATCGGCGGCTGAGTTCCTTGGCGAGCTTGACGCGCTGCGCCTCGCCCCCCGACAGCGTCGTCGCCTGTTGCCCGACCTTGATATAGCCAAGCCCGACGCGGACGAGCATTGCCATCTTCTCGCGGATCGACGGCACCGCCTTGAAGAATTCCGCCGCATCCTCGACCGTCATGTCGAGCACGTCGGCGATGCTGTGGCCCTTGAACTTCACCTCGAGCGTTTCGCGGTTGTAGCGTTTGCCATGGCACGTCTCGCACGTCACATAGACGTCGGGCAGGAAATGCATCTCGATCTTGATCAGCCCGTCGCCGGTGCAGGTCTCGCAGCGCCCGCCCTTGACGTTGAAGCTGAAGCGCCCGGGCTTGTATCCGCGCGCCTGGCTTTCGGGCAGCCCCGCGAACCAGTCGCGGATGATCGTGAAGGCGCCGGTATATGTCGCGGGGTTCGATCGCGGGGTGCGGCCGATCGGCGACTGGTCGATGTCGATCACCTTGTCGCAATGCTCGAGGCCTTTGAGGCTGTCGTGCGGCCCCGCGACCATGCGCGCACCGTTGAGCACGCGCGCCGCGCTGGCATAGAGCGTGTCGATGATCATGCTCGACTTGCCCGACCCCGACAGGCCGGTGACGCAGGTAAAAGTGCCGAGCGGGATCTTCGCGGTGACATTGTTGAGGTTGTTCGCGCGCGCGCCCTTGAGCACGAGGTCGAATCCATTGCCCTTGCGGCGATGCTTGGGCACCTCGATCTTCTTTGCGCCGGTGAGGTAGGCGGCGGTCAGGCTCTTTTCGTTCGCGAGCACTTCGTCGAGCGTTCCCTCGGCGACGATCTCGCCGCCGTGGAGGCCCGCGCCGGGGCCCATGTCGACGACATAGTCGGCGTGGCGGATCGCATCCTCGTCATGCTCGACCACGATGACGGTGTTGCCGAGGTCGCGGAGGCGCTTCAGCGTCGCGAGCAGGCGGTCGTTGTCGCGCTGGTGAAGGCCGATGCTCGGTTCGTCGAGCACGTAGAGCACGCCCGACAGCCCGCTGCCGATCTGCGAGGCGAGGCGGATGCGCTGGCTCTCACCGCCGCTGAGCGTGCCCGAGGTGCGGTTGAGGTTGAGATAATCGAGCCCGACATTGTTGAGGAAGCCGCGCCGCTCGTTGATCTATTTCAATATCGCCTTGGCGATCTGGCGCTGGGTATCATTCAGCTTGTCCTCAAGCGTCGAAAACCACGCCAGCGCGT
>JAFAED010000278.1 GCA_023424275.1 Pseudomonadota bacterium
CGATCCGTCCGGGCGCGCGCTATTATGCATCGCTGCGCCTGCTCGAAAGCGTCAAGCGCCGCGATCCGTCGATCTTTACCAAATCGGGCATCATGCTCGGCCTCGGCGAAGAGCGGATGGAGGTCCACCAGGTGATGGACGACATGCGCAGCGCCGACATCGACTTCATGACGATGGGCCAATATCTCCAGCCGACGCCGAAGCATGCGAAGGTCGCTGAGTTCGTGACGCCCAAGGCGTTCGACGCCTATGCGCAGATCGCGCGCGCGAAGGGCTTCCTGCAGGTTGCTTCGTCGCCTTTGACGCGGTCCAGCTATCACGCCGGCGACGATTTCGAACGGATGCGCGCCGCTCGCGAAGCGCAGCTGGCGCGCGTCAAGGCGGACTGACGAACCTTTGCCTCGGCATCACGAAACGCGCGAGCTTCCATATAGCGACGAACAGATGTTCGCGCTTGTCACCGATATCGCGCGTTACCCCGAATTCCTGCCGTGGGTGGTGGCCCTCCGCCTGCGTAGCGACAGCGAGCATGAAGCCGTCGCCGACATGATCGTCGGCTTCAAAGGGCTGCGCGAAAGCTTTTCGTGCCGCGTCCACAAGCAGCGACCGCAAGAGGTGATCGTCAGCTATATCGACGGGCCGATGAAGCATCTCAGCAACGAATGGCATTTCCAGCCCGCCGAGGGCGGGGGCTGCCGCGTCGACTTCATGGTCGATTTCTCGTTCCGCAGCCGCATGTTCGAGGCGCTCGCGGGGCAGATGTTCGACAAGGCGCTGCGCAAGATGATCGCGGCGTTCGAGGCGCGCGCCGACGAGCTTTACGGGATTCCGGCTTGAGAATGCCCCGGCCCGTTTCGGGCGCTTTGGGCCTGTTGGCCGGTGCTCTCGTCGTTGTCGTGGCTTTCGACGCAACCCTGAAAAATGTCGCTCCGGCGCTCGCGGCGGCGTCGCTCCTGCTCGGCTACTCCTTGATCGAGCTGCTGATCGAACGCGGGAAACGCAAACGGAACGGCTAAGTCGGTCCTGCAAGTTTACATGGCTTCACTCGGCCGGCAGCGCGATATCCTCCGACGGCCGTAGCCCATCTTTTTCGGGCTGAAGCAGGTCGAGCGCGAACAAGGTCGCGGCCTGGCGGATCGCGGCGCGATCGGTCGATTCGAATTGGACGCGTTGGGTGAAATAATCGTCGGGGTCCTGCCCGCGCAGCGCGCGTGCGAACACGACCTGCCCCACCGGCTTCTTCTCAGACCCGCCGCCGGGGCCCGCGATCCCGGTGATCGCGACCGCGACGTCGGCGTCGCTGTTCGTGAGCGCGCCCGCGGCCATCGCCCAGGCGGTCGCAAGCGACACTTCGCCGAAGGTTTCGAGAATCTCGCTGCTGACGTCGAGCTGGCTCTGCTTCGCGTGCCCCGAATAGGTGACGAAGCCCGCGCTGAACACGTCCGAACTGCCCGCGATATCGGTCAGCGCAACCGACACCATGCCGCCGGTGCAGCTTTCTGCCACGGCGACCTTGCGGCCCGCAGCGCGGTTGTTGGCGAGGACACTCGTAGCGAGTTCGTCGCGCGCGGCGAGGCGCGCTTTTTCGACAGACTGCAAGGTTCAATTCTCCGGAAGTTGTATGGTCGCGACGGCCTGGGCCGCTATCCCCTCGCGCCGGCCGGTGAAACCCAGCCGCTCTGTCGTTGTGGCCTTCACACTAACCCGTTCGACTGGAATCGCAAGGATTTCGGATATGCGCGCCCGCATCGCGGGGCGGTGAGGGCCGATTTTCGGCGCTTCGGCGATAATCGTCAGGTCGACATGGTCGATCCGGCCGCCGCGCGCGGCAACGCGCTCCGCAGCAAAGGCGAGGAAGCGGTGCGACGCCGCGCCGCGCCATTGCGGGTCGCTCGGCGGGAAATGATCGCCGATATCGCCGTCGGCCAGTGCGCCGAGGATCGCGTCGGTCAGCGCGTGAAGCGCGACATCGGCGTCGCTATGCCCCTCAAGTCCATGACTATGCGCGATTTCTATCCCGCCAATCCACAGCGGCTTGTCCGCCACCAGACGGTGGACGTCATATCCCATGCCGACCGCAGTTCGCGTCATTGTGCCAATCCCCAATAGCCCGCCGAGAATAGCCATATCCTCGGCATATGTCAGTTTATGGAGCCGCGCATCGCCGGGCACCGCCGCGACCGACAGACCCAGCCGGCGCACCAGTTGCGCGTCGTCGGTCGCGGTCGCATCGGCCGTCGCGGCATGCGCGCGGCGCAACGTGCCAAGCCGGAACGCCTGCGGCGTCTGCACACGCGCCAGTGCGCCACGGTCGACGACTTCGCCCGCCCGGTCGGCGCTCTGCTCTACGAGCGTGTCGGGGACGGGCAGTGTCGGGATTGCCGCCTCGGCATCGCCGAGCGCGCTCAGCAGCCGATCGATCACGTCGCTGGTCACGCCCGGGCGCGCGGCATCATGGACGAGGACGACGATATCCTCGGCCTGGTCGGCCAGCGCGGCGAGCGCGTTCGCGACCGAACCTTGCCGCTCGGCGCCGGGATCGACCAAAATCCAGCCGCTTGGAAGGTCGCCGAGTGCAGCCATGACGTCACGATTTGCCACTAGTACGCCGCTGCCGATCGCCGCATGGGCAGCGAAAGCATCGAGGCTCCAGCGCAGGACGGGTTTCCCTCCCAATATCGCAAGTTGCTTGGGAAGGTCGAAGCCCGCGCGCGTCCCCTGGCCGCCCGCGAGCAGGATGACCGCAGCGCGCGGCGAAAGCGAAGGGGTGGACTCGGCCATTGTGCGCGCCGGTTAGCGCAGCCGCGCCTTGCGGGAAAGCGGCTTAGCGTGTAGGGGCTGCTCAAAATTTAGGCAATTTTGAAGAAAGCTCCCCGCCATGGCGCCGCTCAGGCCCATCCAGATCGGCAACATCACTATCGCGGATCCCGTGATCCTCGCGCCGATGACGGGTGTCTCCGACCTGCCATTCCGCAAGCTTGTGCGCTATTATGGCTCGGGGCTCAACGTCACCGAAATGATCGCCAGCCAGGCCGCGATCCGGGAGACGCGCCAGTCGATCCAGAAAGCCGCGTGGGACCCGGTCGAAGAACCGGTGTCGATGCAGCTTGTCGGCTGCACCCCCTATGAAATGGGCGAAGCGGCGAAGCTCAATGAGGATCGCGGCGCAGCGATCATCGATATCAACATGGGTTGCCCGGTGCGCAAGGTCACCAACGGCGACGCGGGTTCGGCGCTGATGCGCGATCTGAAACTCGCCGCGGCGCTGATCGATAGCTGCGTGAAGGCCGTCAGCGTCCCCGTGACCGTCAAGATGCGGATGGGATGGTGCCATGACAGCCTTAACGCCCCCGAACTCGCGCATATTGCCGAGGATCTCGGCGCCAAGCTCGTCACCGTCCACGGCCGCACGCGCAACCAGATGTACCGCGGCGAGGCCGATTGGGGTTTTGTGCGCACGGTGAAGGACGCGGTATCGATCCCCGTCATCGTGAACGGTGACATCTGCTCGGCCGACGATGCACGCACCGCGCTTGCGCAGAGCGGCGCCGACGGCGTGATGATCGGGCGAGGGGCCTATGGCCGCCCCTGGCTGCTTGGTCAGGTGATGGCGGCGCTGCGCGGCGAAGCCGAGCGTCCCGACCCCGGCATTGATGAACAATATGACGTGATTACATCGCATTATCGGGCGATGATCGATCATTATGGAGAAATGACGGGCGTCAATATGGCGCGCAAGCATCTCGGCTGGTACGTCAAGGGGCTGCACGGTTCGGCCGAGTTCCGCAACAAGGTGAACCAGATCCCCGACAGCCAGGGGGTTCTCGACGCGCTCGAAGCTTTTTACGGCCCGCATCTCGGCAAGGGGCATCTCGTCAGGGCGGCCGCGTGACCGCGCTCACGTCGAGCATCCCCACGTTCGACCATGATGAGCTGATCCAGTCGCATCCCGTTCCGACGCTGTTGATCGATGGCGGCGGCGTCGTGCTGTTCGTCAACGCCGCCGCCGAACAATTGTGCAACGTCAGCCGGTCGGCGATGGTCGGTCGCGTCGTTTACGACGTCATCGAGATGGATCGCAATTATCGCCAGCGGATGAGCGACGCCGCGACATCGGCGCTGTTTGCGCATCGCACCGAAATTTCGGCGGGCGGGCGCCGGTCGATCTTCGTGGACATGCAGATGGTGCCTTATGGGCAGAGCGGTCACCGCATCCTTGCGCTGGTGCCGTCGCAGAGCGATGCCGAACTGATGGGCGGTGCGATCGGGCGGTCGGGCCGCGCGGCGGGCGCCGCGGCGTCGATGCTGGCGCACGAGATCAAGAACCCGCTCGCCGGGATCAAGGGGGCGGCGCAACTGCTCGCGCGCAAGACCGACGCCGGCGGCGAACGCTTCACGACGCTGATCTGCGCCGAGGTAGACCGTATCGCGACGCTGATCGACCAGATGGAGCATTTCTCGCGCGGGCAGCCGATCGCCTGCGGTCCGATCAACCTGTACCAACCGATCCATCAGGCGATGGAAACCGCGCGCGCGCGTCAATTCCCCGGCGTTCGCTTTGCCGAGGATTTCGACCCGTCGCTGCCGCTGGTGCACGGCAACCATGACGCCATGGTGCAGATATTGCTCAACCTCGTGACCAATGGCTGCGAGGCGCTGGGTGGGCGGGACGACGGGGTCGTGCGGCTGACCACCGCCTATCGTCATGGCCTGTCGATCGACAATGGCGACGGGCGCGGGCGCATCGCGCTGCCGATCGAGGTCAGCGTCAGCGACAATGGCCCCGGTGTCCCCGCCGATATCCGCGGCGACCTGTTCGATCCGTTCGTGACGACCAAGCGCGAGGGGCGGGGGCTGGGCCTCGCGCTCGTCGCAAAGCTTGCGCGCGATATGGGCGGGACCGTCCAGCATATGCGCGACGGCGAATGGACCCGCTTTCGCGTGCATCTGCCCGTGGCGCAAAAGGGATGATCGGCATGAATGGTGACAAGACGATCCTGCTGGTCGAGGACGACCCCGCGATCGCGATGATCATCCGCGAAACGCTTGTCGGCGAATGCAGGCATTTCGCGTCGGTGGGCAGCATCGCCGAACGCAACGCCTGGCTCGCCGACAACCGGCCCGATCTGGTCATCACCGATGTCGTGCTCCCCGACGGCGACGGCATCAATTCGTTGCCCGGCGCGGGCGTCGATACCGCCACGCCGGTCATCGTCCTGTCGGCGCAGAATACGCTCGACACTGCGGTGCGCGCGACGGGCATCGGCAGCTATGATTATCTGCCCAAACCGTTCGACCTCGACGAGTTGACCGCCAGTGTCCGCGCCGCGCTGGAGAGTCGCGCCGAACCTGCGGCGAAAGACATGGCGACGCCGGCGGACAGCCATGGCCTCGTCGGCCGCGCTCCGGCGATGCAGGCGGTTTACCGTACCATCGCCCGGCTGGCGACAAACGACCTTGCGGTGTTGATCCTTGGCGAATCGGGGACGGGCAAGGAGGTCGTCGCGCGCGCGATCCATGCCACGGGGCTGCGCCGCGCTGGTCCCTTTGTCGCCATCAACATGGCGGCGATCCCGCGCGAACTGATCGAAGCCGAGCTGTTCGGCCATGAGAAGGGGGCCTTTACCGGCGCGCATAGCCGGAACGCGGGACGTTTCGAGCAGGCCGCAGGCGGCACCTTGTTCCTCGACGAGATCGGCGACATGCCGCTTGAAGCACAGACGCGGCTGCTGCGCGTGCTGCAAAGCAACGAATATTCGACCGTCGGCGGCAGTCAGGCGTTGCGTGCGGACGTCCGCGTCATCGCCGCCACCCATCGCGACATGCGGACGCTCGTCGCCGACGGCCGCTTTCGCGAAGATCTCTTCTATCGGCTCAACGTCATCCCCGTGACGCTGCCCCCGCTGCGCGACCGGCGCAGCGACATTGCCGCGCTCGTCCGCCATTTTGTCGAGGCCGGGCGCGCGTCGGGCCTGCCCGACCGCCAATTCGCGCCCCCCGCGATGCAACGGCTCGAACGTCACGGTTGGCCGGGCAATGTCCGCGAGCTGGGGAATGTCGTTCAGCGGCTCGCCGTTTTGTCGCGCGACACCGTGGTTTCGGCGCGCGACGTCGAAATGGTGCTCCATCAAAACGGCGAGGGCGGTGGCCTCATCGAACCCGCCGAGCTGATCGCGCGCGCGATCGACGATTGGGCACGCGAAAAAATGGCCGACGACGGTGCCGAGGGCGAACTTCACGAACAGCTCGAAGCGATCGTCGAAGCCGCGCTGTTCCGCCGCGTTCTGCGCGACGTGCGGGGAAACCAGCTCGAGGCGGCGCGGCGGCTCGGGATCAATCGTAACACGCTGCGCAAGCGATTGGGGCAGCTGGATATCGATCCGTCGCACCCCTGATCGGCGACGATAACCGCAAAATCGGGGCATTTGGGCGACACACACGTCATTTGTGTGTTTTCTATGCAACAGGATTGTCGTATCGCAGCCACAATGGCTCAATCCTCCTCCCTGACTTTCGATACGGATTCGGACGATCAGGAGGTGCGCTCGGGCTTCTGGCGCTTTGCCGCACCCGAATATTACACGCTTGCCGTCACGATCAGCATCGCCGTCGCGACCTATATCTTTGTCACCGGCGACGCGCAGAGCGAACGGCTGCTGACCCCCGCGCTTGTCGCGGTGATCATGATCGCCAACCTCGTGCCGGCGATGGCGCTGATCGTGCTGATCGGCAGCCGCGTGGCGCGCGCGCGCGCCGTGCGGTCGATGGCCGGGGGCAGCGGACGCCTGCATGTCCGGCTCGTCGCGCTCTTTTCGCTGATCGCGGCCGCACCGACGTTGCTGGTCGTGATCTTCGCCTCGCTGCTGTTCCAGTTCGGCGTCAATTTCTGGTACTCCGAACGGTCGCGCGGGATGTTCGAAAACGCCGCCAGCATGGCGCAGGCCTTTTACGAAGACAGCCAGAAATCGGTGAGCGCGAACACCACGACGATGGCAAAGGATCTTGGCGACTATCTTGCGCGCTATCCGATCGACAGCGTGCAGTTTCAGAACGCCTATGGGCAACAGGTCGTCCTTCGCGAGCTGAACGAGTCGGCGATCATCGAGATTGGCGCCGACGGGATCGCCCGCACGCCCGTGATGGTCGATCCGGACAATCGCGCGGCCGAAACGCGGATTTCGCCCGAAACCGTCGCCAGGCTCAACGGCGGCGAAAAGGTGGTCGTAATCCAGAAATCGGACAGGATCGAAGCCGCGGCGCCGCTTCCGGGCAGGCCGAACGCCTATGTCTATGCCTCGCGCGACGCCAATATCCTGGGATTGGAACAATTCGATCGCGCGCGCAGCGTGCTGGCCGACTATAACGCGCTGTTCGGGCGGTCGCAGCAGTTGCAGCTTCAGTTCAACGGCGCACTCTACCTAGGGTCGCTGCTCCTCCTCGCGCTGGCGGTGATCGCGGCGATCGTCGTCGCGGACCGCATCGTCCGTCCGCTAGGGACGTTGATCGGCGCGACGCGCACCGCTGCCGGCGGCGACTTGTCCGTGCGCGTGACGCCGCCCGCACGCGATGACGAGATTTCGGTACTGACCCGGGCGTTCAACCGGATGACCGAGCAGCTCGAAGGACAGACCGGCGCGCTGGTCAATGTGAACGAACAGCTGGAGGCGCGGCGCAGCTTTATCGAGGCGGTGCTCAGCGGCGTATCGTCTGCGGTGGTTTCGGTCGATGCGGACCGCCGCATCCTTCTTGCCAATGCCGCGGCCGAACGCCTGATCTGTCAGTCGACCGACTGCCTTACGGGGCAGCCGCTCGACGAGGTGGCGCCCGAACTGGCGCGCATGCTGACCGGCGGCGAGCGCGAGGCGATCGTGCAATTGTCCCGAAAAGACGCCGAACCCGCCACGCTGGCCGCGAAAGCGGTGGCGCAGGGCGACGGCGTTGTCCTGAGTTTCGAGGATATCACCCAGCAGCTCCTCGATCAGCGCCGTGCGGCTTGGTCCGACGTCGCGCGCCGCATCGCGCACGAGATCAAAAATCCGCTCACACCGATCCAGCTCGCCGCGGAACGGCTCCAGCGGCGGTTTGGCGACAAGGTCGAGGGCGATGCTGCGACGTTCCGCAAGCTGACCGATACGGTGATCCGGCAGGTCCACGACATGCGGCGCATGGTCGACGAATTTTCCAGCTTTGCGCGTATGCCCAAGCCGACCTTCGGGGTGGAGGATGTTCGCGATATCTTGCGGCAGGCGGTATTCTTGTTCGAAGTCGCAAAGCCCGACATCGCGTTTACGATCAAGACATCCGACGCGATCGAGCCGCTTGTCTGCGATCGGCGCCTCTTGTCGCAGGCGCTAACGAATATCGTCAAAAATGCTGTAGAAGCGATTGAAGAAAAGTCGAAAAATTCGGAATCGATTCCCATCGGCCATATCGATGCCGAGCTCGATCTGGAGGACGCCGGCAAGTTGGTGATCCGGATTGCCGACGATGGCATCGGGCTTCCCGAAGCGCGCGATGCGATCGCCGAACCTTATATGACGACGCGGCAGGGCGGGACCGGGCTGGGTCTCGCGATCGTCAAGAAGATCGTCGAGCAACATTATGGGGAATTGGAGTTTTCCGACAATCCGGCGGGGCAGGGGACATGCGTTACGCTGACGCTCCACCCCGACCGGCTGCGGGCATTGGCCGGCAAGGGCGGCGAGGCCGCCATGGGGCAGGGTGAAACGGTTCCCGGACGGATCCGGAACCGGCAGGATAGAGAAGATCATGGCGCTTGATATTCTGATCGTCGACGACGAACGCGACATCTGCGACCTCGTCGCCGGCGTCATGGAGGACGAAGGTTATGAGGCGCGCACCGCGTCCGACAGCGATTCGGCGCTGGAGGCGATCCGGCAGCGGCGCCCATCGCTGGCGCTGATCGACGTGTGGCTCCAGGGGTCGCGGCTCGACGGGTTGGGGCTGGTCGAGGCGATCAAGGCGTTCGACCCGACGTTGCCGATCATCGTGATCTCGGGTCACGGCGGTCTCGACACGGCGGTGGCGGCGATCCGCCGCGGCGCGTTCGACTTCATCGAAAAGCCGTTCGAGGCCTCGCGCCTGCTCCACCTCGTCGCGCGCGCGACCGAGAGCGAGCGGCTGAAGTTCGAATATGAACAGCTGCGCGAAAAGGCAGGTCCGTCGGACGAGCTCACCGGGACGAGCGCGGCAATCAACAATGTCCGCGCAACGTTGAAGCGTGTCGCCGGGACGGGCAGCCGCGTGTTGATTACCGGCGCACCCGGGGTCGGCAAGGAAGTCGCCGCGCGCGTGCTCCATGGCTGGAGCGGGCGGCACACCGCGCCGTTCCGCGTGATTTCGTCGGCGCGGATGGACCCCGAAACCGTCGAAATCGAATTGTTCGGGTCCGAAGCCGAAGACGGCTCGATCCGTGTCGGCCTGCTCGAACAGGCGCATGGCGGCACATTGTTCCTCGACGAGGTCGCCGACATGCCGCTGACGACGCAGGGCAAGATCCTGCGCGTGCTGACCGATCAGAGCTTCACGCGTGTCGGTGGCCGCACGATGATTCGCGTCGATGTCCGCATCATTTCGGGTTCGGCGCGCGACCTGATGACGGAAATAGCCGAAAGCCGCTTTCGCGAGGATCTCTACTATCGTCTGAATGTCGTGCCCGTGCATATTCCGCCGCTGCGCGAGCGCCGGGACGATATCGTGAGCCTCTGCGACCATTTCATCCGGCGCTACGCCGCCGATCGGCGCGTGCCGCCACCGGAGATCAGCGCCGAGGCGATGGCGGCGCTCCAGGCGCATGAATGGCCGGGCAATGTTCGCGAACTGCGCAACGTGATCGAGCGCGTGATGATTCTGGCGCCGAGCGATCGGCTGACGCGGATCGACGCCGATATGCTGCCTTCGGAGCTGGTTCGCGGCGGAACCGATATATTGCCCAATTCGGAATCGATCACCGCG
>JAFAED010000317.1 GCA_023424275.1 Pseudomonadota bacterium
CGACAAGGGCAACCACCGCCACTTCATGCAGAAGGAGATCTTCGAGCAGCCGGTCGTCGTGGCGCAGACGCTGCAGGCCTACCTGAAGCCGCTCGACGGCAAGGTCGCGCTCCCCATCCCCGAGTTCGATCTCGCCGAAGTGAAGCGCGTCACCATCGTCGCCTGCGGCACCAGCTATTACGCGGGGCTCGTCGCGAAATACTGGTTCGAAAAGTTCGCGCGCGTGCCCGTGGACATCGATGTCGCGTCGGAGTTCCGCTACCGCGACCCGGTGCTCCAGCCGGGCGGGCTTGCGCTCTTCATTTCGCAGTCGGGCGAGACCGCCGACACGCTCGCGGCGCTCCGCCATTGCAAGGCGAACGGGCAGACGATCGCCGTCGTCGTCAACGTGCCGACGAGCAGCATGGCGCGCGAGGCCGACCTGCTGCTGCCGACGCATGCGGGCCCCGAAATCGGCGTCGCCTCGACCAAGGCCTTCACCTGCCAGCTTGCGGTGCTCGCCGCGCTCGCCGCGCATCTTGCGCTCAAGAAGGGCAAGCTCAGCGCCGATGAGGAACGCGAGATCGTCAAGCATCTGATCGAGGCGCCCGCCGCGCTCAACGCCGCGCTCGCGCATGACGAGGAAATCTCGAAGATGGCGCATCTCGTCGCGCCGGCGCGCGATGTCCTCTACCTCGGCCGCGGCCCCGACTATCCGCTCGCGCTCGAGGGCGCGCTCAAGCTCAAGGAAATTTCGTACATCCACGCCGAAGGCTATGCCTCGGGCGAGATGAAGCACGGCCCGATCGCGCTGATCGACGAGGCGGTGCCGGTGATCGTCCTCGCGCCGAGCGGTCCGCTGTTCGAAAAGACCGTCAGCAACATGCAGGAAGTCATGGCGCGCGGCGGCAAGGTCGTGCTGATTTCCGACGCCGAAGGCCTCGCCGAAGCCGGCGACGGCTGCATGGCGACGATCGAAATGCCCAAGGTCCATCCGTTGATTGCACCGCTCGTCTATGCGGTGCCGGTGCAGCTCCTCGCCTATCATGTCGCGGTCGCGAAGGGCACCGATGTCGATCAGCCGCGGAACCTCGCGAAATCGGTTACGGTGGAGTAGCCCCGGTCGCGGCGGGCTTTGTCGCCAGATGGAAGCTGGTCAGCGCGACGCAGGGATAGGCCACGTCGTCCCAAGGCGGCGGGCGGTCCAATGGATCCTCGTGAAGCGGACCGTCGATATTCTGGAAGTTGAGCAGCAATGAAGTCCATGGGGCATCGCGATGCATCAGTTCCAACAGGCTGCTGAAGCCTGCGGGCGTCAGTTCGAGATCGACGCTATAGTCCCAGGTCATGAACCGCGCCGGGTTCCACATGCGCTGCGTGCGCGTGATCGATCCGCTCCATGGCCGATCGGCGTCGGTAACTTCGGATATCACGAGCGTTCCGTGCAGCGTGTCGAGGCCGCCCGCTACGCTGGTGACGCTTTGCCCATCCTCGGCGATCAGCGTTGCCTCTATGCTGCGTTGCAGCTCGTCATAGCCGCCATGGACCGTCCCCATCCCGACAATGACGTCCCGGACATGGAAATGAAGAAAGGCGGGGATGATCGCATATTCGGCCGGGCGGTGCATCGGATGGGGCGCTCCTCATGGAATCGAGATACGGCGAACCGTGCAGCACGGTCTACAGGTAAAGGCAATGTCCGCGCGGCATCGTCGGGGCGCCGGAATGCGAGGGATCGGGTGCAAGATATCAGGATTGGGCTATGGCCCGGGATTTCAGCCAACAAGGATTTTGCGCAGTGAATTTTTCGGCGATCATCTTGGATTTTGACGGCGTCGTGGCCGACAGCGAGGTCCGCGCGAACCTGTCGCTATCCGAAAGCCTGACCGCGGCGGGCATGCCGACGACCTATGAAGAGAGCCTGCGCGACTATTACGGCCATAACTGGCAGGAAACGCAGCGGCGGATCGAGGCGCGCTTCGGGCGCCCGCTGCCCGCCGATTTTCGCGAAACGCATCGCACTCGCGCGCGCGCCCGCTTCATGGAGGGCTTCGACGCGGTTCCGGGCGTCGCCGATTTCTTGGCCGGGCTTGGCGCGACGCCGCGCGCCATCGCCTCGTCGAGCCGCGCCGAATATATCGGATGGGCGCTCGGGCTGTTCGGGCTTGGGCATCATTTCGGCGCGCATGTTTACAGCGCCGACGGCTGGGACCGCGGCAAGCCGTTTCCGGACATCTATCTCGCTGCCGCCAAGGGGCTGGGCGTCGACCCGGCCGCGTGCCTTGCGATCGAGGATTCGCCCACCGGCGCCCAGGCGGCCATCTCCGCAGGCATGACAGTGATCGGTTTCTGCGGCGCGGGGCATATCGTCGACCGCGCGGCGCATGGCGAAATGCTGCGCGAGGTCGGCGTGCATCATGTCGCGCTGACCTTTGATGACGTGGCGACCGCTATCGCGGCAAAGCCGGGGTCATAAGCCGCTCAAAAATAGCTGTCCTACTTTGGGCGGCTGGATTAGCTTCGCGCCGGCTCGATCCCGATGACGGGACGAGATGTGAAATTGCGAGTGAAGTTGCGCAGTTTTCCGCGACTTTTCCAAATGTCCCCAAGGAGAGATTGCATGTGCACCGAGAATAGCGAAGCCGACCTCGATCGCGCGGGCATGCCCGTCGGGCGACGCAGCTTTACCGCGCTCGCGGGCGCCGGTGCGCTCGCTGCGGCGCTGCCCGCGCGTGCAATGGCGGGCAAGCCGGTGAAGGGCCGCGATGTCACGATCAAGACCGACGACGGCACCTGCGACGCCTATTTCGTCGCGCCCGCCGAGGGCAATCATCCCGCCGTGCTGGTGTGGCCCGATATCCGCGGACTTCGCCCCGCCTTTCGCCAGATGGCCGACCGGCTTGCGGCGGAGGGTTATGCCGTGCTGACCGTGAACCCCTTTTATCGCTGGCAAAAGTCTCCCGTTGTCGATGCCGCCAACGACTGGGGCGATCCGGCGGTGCGCGAGAAATTGTTCGGTTACCTCAAGCAACTCACCCGGCCGATCGTCGAAACCGACGCCAAAGCGCATCTCGCTTTCCTCGACGCGCAGAAAGAGGTCGATACGAAGCGCCGCATCGGCACGAGCGGCTATTGCATGGGCGGTGCGATGACCATCTACACCGCGGCTCTGAACCCCAACCGCGTCGGCGCGGCGGCGAGCTTCCACGGCGGCGGCGTCGCGACCGACAAGCCCGACAGCCCGCACCTGCTGATCGACGACACCAATGCGGGCTATCTGTTCGCGATCGCCGACAATGACGACAAGGAAACCCCGAACGAAAAGGTCTTGCTTAAGGAAGTGCTCGCTCCGTCGCCGCACTGGCACGAGGTCGAGGTCTATGCCGGCGCGATGCACGGCTGGTGCCCGCCCGACGGCCGCGCCTATGATGAGGCGGCGGCCGAAAAGGCGTGGGGCCGGATGCTCGAACTGTTCAAGGCCGAACTGGCCTGAGCGGGCAGATGACGGACGGTCTCCTCATCCTTGTCATAACCGGCAGCGTAGGGCTTGTCCTCGCGCTGCCGTCATTCGTTCGCAGGAGCCGTCGGCGCGTCGCTGGTTCGATACCCTCCGCCGCTTTACCGTCGGACTATTCGGACCTGGTCGGAACCGGCAATGGGATGCGTTTTGAAAAGCGGATGACTGTGGTCGACGACAGCATCCCCTATGACAATATGGGGCCGCCGCCATCGGTCGGATGACGCGCGGCGCGGCTCAGCCGCCGCTCGCGGCATAGCTCGCATAGACGCGCTGGCCGCCGGGACCGAACGTCATGACCTTATAGGCTTCGCGGTGGTCGCCATGCTCCATGCCGGGCGATCCCATCGGCATGCCGGCGACTGCGAGGCCTTTCACGCCTTTGGGCTTTTCGCGGAGCAGGCGAGCGATCTCCTTTGCGGGTACATGCCCCTCGATCACATAGCCGCCGACCAGCACCGTGTGACAGCTGCGCAGCGCCTGCGGCACGCCCTGCTTGTCCTTGACCGCATCCATGTCCTTCGAATTGACGATGGTCGCCTTCTGCCCGAACGACGCCTTCACCTGCTCAAGCCATTTGAGGCAGCAGCCGCAGCCTGCGTCGCGGAACATCACCGGGTTCGCGGCGTGCGCGGTGCCGATGATGGCGGAAAAAGCGGCGAGGGCGAAAAACGCGCGGCGGGCAGGAGTCATCGCAAATCCTTTTGGTGGAACGGAATATGAAGCTACAGGCGGGCCCCATGAAAGTCCATTTCATCCGCTCGGGCGAACGCCGCTACTCGATGCGGATCGAGCGCACCGATGCGCCGGTGCTGGTGATGGACCCGGCGCCGGGCTTCGATCCCGACCTGCCGCACGACATGGTGCATTTCGTCGTCGAGGCGGCGCTGGGGCTCAAGACCGGCGTGTTCGGCCAGATCGCCGCGGGCGGCGATGCGGGCTCCTTCCATGTCGAAGCGGGCGGCGCGCTGTCGGCCAAGGAACGCCAGCGTGCGGCGCGCAAGCAGGTTGCGAAGGGCGCGAAGTTGATCAAGGCGCAGGGCCGCGAGGGCGAATTGTCCGAACTCGCAGCCTTCCTCTTCGACATCGGCTGGCGCAGCAGCACGCGCCCTGACAGCGCGGCCCAGCGCGCCGCGTTGGGTGAGGCCGAGCGGACCCGCGCGTCGCTCAGCGCCGACGAACGTGCACGGATCGACGCCGCGCGGCCGCGGGTGTTCGCCGATTTCGAGCGGTTATCGAAGGCATGGCGCGAGCTACGGACAGGCGAGGCGCTGACCCTCGAGTGGCCGACACTGCGGCTGCTGGATTAGTGTTGCAGCAGCCCAACAAAACCGTTCGCCCTGAGCTTGTCGAAGGGCTGTTCTTTCTTGGCGGCATCAAAGATGAAAGAGCGGTGCTTCGACAAGCTCAGCACGAACGGATGAAGGGGCGGGCGAGCCTCAACCCATCGGGTAGAGGATGTCCTTGCTGACCTTGTGCAGCGCCTTCATCACCTCGTCCGAAAGTATCAGCTCCGCCGCGTCGAGGATCGGCTGGACCTGATCATAGGCGCTCACGCCGACGATCGTCGAAGCCACGAAGTCGTGCTGCTTCGACCAGGCCGTCGCCATCGTCACCGGGTGCAGTCCGGCCTCTTCGGCAATCTTCAGGTAGCGGTCGGTCGCAGCGAGCGTCCGGTCGTTGACGAAGCGGCGTCCCATCGCGGCCTGCCGACCCTCCATCTTGAGGTAGCGCGAGAAGCGTGCGCCCTCGGGTGTCGCGCCGCCCTGATATTTGCCCGACAGCACCCCACCGGCGAGCGGCGAATAGGGGATCAGGCTGACGCCCTCCTGCCGGCACACCTGCGCAAGTTCGTCCTCGAAACGGCGGTTGTTAAGGCTGAAATTATTCTGGATCGTGTGATAGCGTGCGCCGCCCAGCTTTTCCGACGCCGCGAGTGACTTCATCAGTCC
>JAFAED010000345.1 GCA_023424275.1 Pseudomonadota bacterium
CCGCGCGACAATTCCTCGGTGACGATACACATCACCAGCTTCGACAGGCCCAGCCCGCCAAACTCCTCGGGAATGCAGACGCCGAACGTGCCAAGGTCGGCCATCGCCTGCACCGTCGCATCGGGGATCAGGTCGTTCGCAAGATGCCAGCCATGCGCGTGCGGCACAATCTCGGCGTCGGTGAAGCGGCGGAACTGGTCGCGGATCGAATCGAGATCGGCATCGTGCAGCGTCTCGCTGGGCCAATGGCCTTCGGCGAGTGCCGCCGCGACATCGGCGCGCATCGCGGCATGATCGGCGCCGAGCAGCGCGGCGCAAGCGTCGGCGAGCGTCCGCGCGGCCGCGCCGAGGCCAAGGTCGGCGGGCCGGAATATCTCGTTCGGCCCCATCGGCAACCCGCCGACGAGTTGGCCGATGCCTTCCGCAAAGGCGAGTGCGCCAACCCTGGCGTCGAGCGAGTTCGAGTCCCGGCCGGACTCGCACCATTCCAGTACCGCCTCCAGCGACGCGACTATGGTCGCGACCCAGGCGAAGCCGTGCGCGGCGCGCTGTTCGCGATCGATCGGATGGTCTGCCAGCCGCGACGCCAGTGCCGCTTGGGCCACCGCTCGATAGACATCGGCCGCCGCCAGCGCCTCGCGCAGATCCCTCATGCTCAGGCGGCGCGCTCGAAGATTGCGGCGATACCCTGCCCGCCGCCGATGCACATCGTCTCCAGCCCGTAACGCCCGTCGCGGCGCACCAGCTCGCGCGTCAGGTTCGCAAGGATGCGCCCGCCGGTCGCACCGATCGGGTGGCCGAGCGAGATGCCCGAACCATTGACGTTGAGGATCTCGTTCCGGCTATCGTCATCCGACCAGCCCCAGCCTTTGAGCACGGCCAGCACCTGCGGCGCGAACGCTTCGTTGAGTTCGACAAGGTCGATATCGCTCCAGCCAAGGCCGCTGCGCGCGAACAGCCGCTCGACCGCCGGCACCGGACCGATGCCCATCCGGCTTGGGTCGCAGCCCGCCGCCGCCGAACTATGGTACCAGGCGATCGGTTCGAGACCGAGTTCGTCGAGCTTGTCCTCAGCGACAACGAGGCATGCCGCCGCGGCGTCATTCTGCTGACTCGCATTGCCCGCCGTGACGACCCCGCCTTCGAGCGCGCGGAGCTTGCCGAGCGTCTCCATCGTCGCATCGGCGCGGTAGCCCTCGTCGTGCGCAAAGACGACCGGATCGCCCCTCTTTTGCGGCACCGATACCGGCACCAGCTCGTCGTCGAACAGGCCGCTGGCCCAGGCGGCAGCGGCACGCTGATGACTGCGGACCGCATAGGCGTCGGCCTGTTCGCGCGTGATGCCATAATCTTTCGCGAGATTTTCGGCGGTCTCGATCATCCCGCTGATCACGCCGAAGCGCTCGACGGGCTGCGACATCAGCCGGCCGCGCGTCAGCCGATCGTGCAGCGTCAGATTGCCCGCGCGGACGCCCTTGCGGATGTCGGTCGAATAATGCTCGACGTTCGACATCGATTCGACGCCGCCCGCGACGACGACGTCGGACATGCCCGTCTGGACCATCATCGCGGCATTGATCACGGCCTGTAACCCCGAGCCGCAGCGGCGGTCGAGCTGATATCCCGGCACGTCCAGCGGCAGTCCCGCCGCAAGCCAGGACCAATGGCCGATGCTCGGCGCTTCGCCATTGCCATAGCCTTGCGAAAAGACGACGTCGTCGACGCGCGACGGATCGATCTTCGTCCGCTCGACCAGGGCCTTCAGGATCACCGCGCCAAGTTCGCCCGCAGTCATCGACGAGAGCGCGCCCCCGAACTTGCCGACTGCGGTGCGGATCGGGGCGACGATGGCGGCGCGGCGAAGGGTCATGCTATTGGTCTCCAATGTTGGCGACACCGACGATACCGGCATCGATCAGGCGGGCAAGCTCCGCGCTCGAAAGCGATAGGCGCTCGCTCAATATTTCTTCGCTATGCTGCCCATTGCGCGGCGCGGGGCATGGCGGCTGGCGGTCGGATTGCGGCAGCGTCGCAAAGGCGCCCGCGGCGGGATAGGCAAAACCGCTAGGATTATCTGCGGCGCCGAAAATCGGATTGTCCGCCACCAACGCCGGATCCTGCACCGCGTCGTGCATCGTTCGATACGGCGAGTGCACGATTCCGCCCGCGTCAAACGCCGCGGCGAGATCGGCCTGATCGCGGCCCGCGATCGCTTTCTCGAACAGCGGGTAGAGCGCATCGCGATGCGTGAAGCGCAGTCCGTCGTCGCTCGCGAACGACACGCCGCGCGCCGTCTCGATCGCCCCAATCGCTTCGGCCAGATCAAGTGCGGCAACAAGATTGGCCCATTGCCGCGGCGTGACGACGACGATCATCGTCCGTTGCCCATCGCGCGTCACGAAATCGCGCCCGAACAGACCATAGACCGCATTGCCGAGCCGCGGGCGGTTCGCGCCCGCGTAGAGCACTTCGGCGAGGCCGCCCAGATTGGCGACGGTACCGATCGCAACGTCCGACAGCGGAAGACGCACTTCCCCTCCTTCGCCGGTCGTGCCGCGACGCTGGATCGCCGCGAGCAGCGCAAAGGCAGCATAGGCACCGGTGAGCAGGTCCCACGCGGGCAGTACATGGTTGACCGGCTCGGGTCCGGCGCCCGTCAGCATCGGGTATCCGACGCTGTTGTTCACCGTATAATCGAGCGCCGGCGATCCGTCGGCCCAGCCCATCACGCGCACGGTGATCAGGTCCGGCCGTCCTGCGGCCAGCACCTCATGCGACAGAAAGCCGCCGACCGGAAAATTGGTCACGAACTGCCCCGTCGCGCGCACCAGCGCTTGCAACAGCTCGCGTCCCTCGGGCCGGCCCAGATCGAGCGCGACCGATTTTTTGGCGCGGTTCAGATTTTCCCAATAGAGCGAGTCATGGGCGTCGGTAACGGGCCAGCGGCGAAAATCGGGACCGCCGCCGATCTGGTCGACGCGGATCACTTCGGCGCCCATTTGCGCGCAGTAAAGCCCAGCGGTCGGCGACGCGACAAAGGACGATGCTTCGATCACCGACAATCCGGCCAGCAGGTCGTACATCGCGCCCCTTCTCCCGCTAAACCCCGGCCTCGGCGGTCGGGGTGTCTGGTGGACCCAACGCAATCCGAAGCGGCGGGGCCTGCCTTCGGCGCGGGTGTAACGGCGCGTACCATACAAGGCAAGCGGTCGAAAAAATCGCATAACCCTTTATTATATATGTGAAATAGCCCGCAATCGCGTCTGCCTGGGTCGATCGTCAGCCTTCGATGCCGTCGACCGCCCTGTCCAGTCGACTACGGCGTTGTCCGTAGGCGGCGTAAAGGACGAGGCCGATCGCGTTCCATGTGAGGCACCATAACAGCGTATCGAGCGGCAGGCTGAGGAAGAGGTACAAACAGCCGCCGATCGTTCCGAGACCCACGAGCCACACCGCGCGAACGCGAAACGGGCGCGGCGCATCGGGCGCACGGCGCCGTAGCACGAGCAGGCAGATACCGACGGCCATGAAGGCGATGAGCGTGCCGGCGTTGGCGAGCGCGGCGACCTTGCCGATCGGCAGCAGTCCCGCGAGGATCGCGACGATCGCCGCGGTCAGCAGGGTGATGCGGGTGGGTGTACCCCGGCGCGAAATCCGCGCGAGCCGTTCGGGCAGGAAACCGTCGCGCGCCATCGCCAGGAAGATGCGGCTTTGCCCGTACAGAAAGGCAAGCAGGACGGTCGGCAGCGCGATGACGGCGGTCGTCGCCACGATTTTTGCGATATCCGGCTGCCCGATCGACCGCAGGATCAGCGCGAGCGGTTCCGGACTGTCGGCAAAATTGGCGAACGGCGTCGCGCCGACTGCGGCGGCGGCGACGAGCATATAGATGAGCGTGCAGGCCGCCATCGACCCGATGATCGCGATGGGCAGATCGCGCGCGGGACGCTTCGTTTCCTCGGCTGCGGTCGAAATCGCGTCGAAACCGTAAAAGGCGAAGAAGATGATCGCCGCCGCCGCCATGACGCCGCGCTGGACCCCGTCGCTGCCGACATGTGCGGCATAGCCATAGGGCATGAAAGGATCGAGGTTCGCGGCGTCGAAATAGGGCAGCGTATAGCCGACGAACAACAGCAGCGTCACGATCTTGACGACAACAAGCACCGAATTGATGCGCGCACTTTCGCGCGTTCCCAGCAAAAGCAGACCGGCAACAACCGCGATGATGGCAACGGCGGGAAGATTGATCAGCCCCCCAAGTTCGGGTCCGCGCGTCAATGCCTCCGGAAAGCCGATGCCCATCAACAAGGGCGACGCATAGCCCGACCAGCCCACCGCGACGGTCGAGACGACGAGCGAATATTCGAGGATGAGGCTCCAGCCGACGACCCATGCGAACACTTCGCCGAGGCCGGCATAGGAATAGCTGTAGGCGCTGCCGGCGGCAGGCATCATCGCCGAAAGTTCGGCATAGGCCAGCGCGGCGCAGGCGCAGACCGCACCGGCGATCGCGAACGAAATCAGGACCGCCGGACCCGCCCGGTCGACCCCAACGCCGATCAGGGTCAGGATTCCCGTGCCGATAATCGCGCCGACGCCAAGCGCCATCAATTGCGGCCAGGAC
>JAFAED010000385.1 GCA_023424275.1 Pseudomonadota bacterium
CCCGCCAACCGCTTCGTCGCCGATTTCGTCGGATCGGTGAATATCTTCGAGGGCAAGCTGACATTGGACGAGCCCGACAAGGCCGCAGTCGATTGCCCGGGGCTCGGCAAGGTCTATCTCAACCACGGCGTCACCGGCCCGCACGGCGCCGACGTCTGGGTCGCGCTGCGTCCCGAAAAAATCTATCTCCACGTTCCCGGTGCAGGCAAAGCCGTCAACGCCGCGGCGCAGGACGCCCCCGACGGCCACAATTTCGCGCGCGGCAAGATCAAGGGCATGTCCTATCTCGGCGACATCACCCTGTTCGAGATCGAGCTGGAAACCGGCGCGCGCATCCGCGTTTCACGCCCCAACCTGTCGCGCCACGATCAGGAAGATTTCACCTGGGATGACAAGGTCAGCATGCACTGGCGTGCGGATAGCCCGGTGGTGTTGCTGGGCTGATAGCCGCGCCGTAGAAAGCGCTTTCCTACATTATTTCGGTGTGAGAGCCTTCGGCTTGGCTCTTTCTTCCCGTCTATTGAATCCGCGTCGCCCGTTGGCTTAAAGCGACAAAAGAGACATTTTCGACGCGCACGTCCGTATCCTTTGTCTCCTTAAGGCCACAAAGGACACAGTTTCGATCCCCGTATGCGGGGCTTTTGTGGCTTTAAGGAGTTGCCGCTCGTGTACCCCGGCGAAAGCCGGGGCCCATAGAGCCAGCAAATAGGCCCCGGCTTTCGCCGGGGTACACGATTTAGCGATCGAATTTTATCCGGGGATGAGAGCTCAGTGAGCCGCCTTCTTGCCCGGCAGCAGGTGGAGCACGCCGACGATCACGCCGCCCAGCACCAGCCCGAACACGCCAGCGCCGCCCGCATTGATCAGCCACTCCCAAACGCCCGCGCCGGGCAGGCCGCCCGCAACCGAGTGTGCGAAATCGTGGAGGCCATGGCCGATATTGCCGATATGATATTCGTCGAGGCCGTGAAGGAAAATCTGACCGCCGACCCACAGCATCGCCGCGGTGCCGATCAGCGCGAGCGCCGACAAGAGCTTGGGCATGAAGGCGACCAGCCCGCGCCCGATCGCGCGGCGCGCGCTATTGCCCTCTTTCGCCATATGCAGCCCGATATCGTCCATCTTCACGATCAGTCCGACGACACCATAGACCGCGATCGTGATTGCGATCGCGACGACCGCGAGCGTCGCGGCGCGCATCGCGAAATGCTCGTCGAGCACTTCGTTGAGCGCGATCACCATGATCTCGGCCGACAGGATGAAGTCGGTGCGCACCGCGCCCTTCACCATCGCTTCTTCATGGTCCTTGTCGGCGACGATCTCGGCGTCTTCCTCAAGGCTCGTCTTGTCCTTTTGCAACGAGTGCAGCACCTTCTCGGCACCCTCGAAGCAAAGATAGGCGCCGCCGATCATCAACAGCGGCGTGATCGCCCATTGCGCGACCGCTGACAGGAGCAGCAACGCCGGCAGGATCAGCACCAGCTTGTTGAAGATCGAACCCTTGGTGATCCGCCAGATGATCGGCAGTTCGCGGTCGGGGGTGAAGCCGGCGACGTAGCGCGGCGTCACCGCGGTATCGTCGACGACGACCCCCGCTGCCTTGACTCCGGCCTTCGACGCCGCAGCGCCGATATCGTCGATGCTCTCCGCGGCGACCTTCGCGATCGTCGCAATATCGTCGAGCAGGGCAAAAAGGCCGGAGGGCATAAGGGTTTGGTCTTTCCTGTTTAGAGCGCGCGGAGTTTCGGCATCACCTCATCGAGAGATTTGCGGATGATGGCAACCATCTCGTCAATCTGTTCGGTAGTGATGATCAGCGGCGGGCACATGACCAGGCTGTCGCGGATGCCGCGCACCATCAGTCCGTTCGCGATGCAGGCATCGCGCGCCATCGGCCCCGCCGTTCCCTCGGCACCGCCAAAGCGGGCGCGGGTTTCCTTGTCGGCGACGATCTCGACCGCGCCGAGCAGCCCGACCGAGCGCGTCTCGCCGACGAGCGGATGATCGTTGAGCGTCGCCAGCGTCTTCGCCAGATGCGGGCCGGTCACGCTGCCGGTCCGCTCGACGAGCCCCTCGCGTTCGATGATCTCGATATTCTTGAGCGCGACCGCCGCCGCGACGGGGTGGCCCGAGTAAGTGAAACCATGCACGAAATCGCCGCCGGTCTTGAGCACGTCGACAACATGGCTCGCCACTGCCGTCGCCGAGATCGGCAGATAACCCGACGACAGACCCTTCGCCATCGGCATCAGGTCGGGTGTGAAGCCCATCGTTTCGTGGCCCCACATCTTGCCGGTGCGCCCAAAGCCGCAGATCACCTCGTCGGCGACAACGAGCAGGCCATATTTGCGCGCCACCGCCTCGACTTTCGGCCAGTATCCCTTGGGCGGAATGATGACCCCGCCCGCGCCCTGCACGGGCTCGCCGATGAAAGCAGCACAATTTTCGGGACCGACTTCGAGGATCTTGTCTTCGATCGCCTGCACGCAGGCGTCGCAAAACTCGTCCTCGGTCATCCCCTGCCCTTCATTGAAGGCGTAGGGCTGGCGGACATGCTCGACGCCGGGGATCGGCAGGTCGCCCTGCGCGTGCATCGCCTTCATGCCGCCGAGCGACACGCCCGCGACGGTCGAGCCGTGATAGGCGTTCCAGCGACTGATGAAGACCGTGCGCTTGGGCTCGCCCTTCAGCTTCCAATAATGGCGCACCATGCGGAACACGGTGTCGTTGGCTTCGCTGCCCGAGGCGTTGAAGAAGATGTGCGGCAGGCGGTTGCCCGTCAGTTCGGCAATCTTGGCCGCAAGCAGCACCGTCGGCGGCGTCGCGGTCTTGAAGAAGGTGTTGTAGAAGGGCAACTCGCGCATCTGCGCTGCCGCCGCCTCGACCAGTTCCTCGCGGCCATAGCCGACATTGACGCACCACAGGCCGGCCATCCCGTCGAGGATGCGGTGCCCGTCGCCGTCGGTGATGTAGCAGCCTTCGGCATGCGTAATGATACGGCTGCCGCCGAGCCGTTCGATTTCGGCCCAATCGGCCTGTGCGGGAAGATGGTGCGCGACGTCGAGGCGGCGCAGTTCGGCGATGTCGTGATTGCGGGGCATAGTAAAAACTCCTGATTGTCTGGAAACGGAAAACCGGATTCCGACAATCAGGGCGAAAAGCAGAGCCGCGCGAGATAGCGGTCGTAACGGGTGACGCGCCGGTTCACAGCGCGCCTCGCAATGCCTGGCCGAGCAGGCGAAAATAGGTCTGGCTTTCCGAATTGCCGTCGACCGCCCATTCGGGATGCCATTGGACGGCGAGCAACGGCGCTCCGTTTGGCCGCGCGCTGAATGCCTCGACCAGCCCGTCGGGTGCCCGCGCTTCGACCGACAGCCCATCGGCAAGCCGCCCGATGCCCTGATAATGCACCGAATTGACGTCGAGCGACGGCGCACCATAGGCCGACGCCAGCATTCCGCCTTCGACCAGATCGACATGATGGCGATGGTCGAACATCGCGTCGAACAATGTCCCGTCGGGCGTGTGGTGGCTCAGCAATTCGCCATTTGTCGCCGTATCGCGCCGCAGCGTCCCGCCGAGCGCGACATTGATGTCCTGAAAGCCGCGACAGATACCGAACAGCGGTCGCTGCGCCGCGATCACCGCTTCGACGAGGTCGCGCATCATGCGGTCGCGATCGGGGTCGAACGGCCCCTCGCCCTCGCTATCCTCACCGTAACGGGCCGGCTCGACGTTCGACGGCGATCCGGTGAGCAATATGCCATCGAGCCGCCCAACGATCTCGTCGGCATGCATATAGTCGGGAAGCGACGGGATCAGCAGCGCGGCGCAATCGGCATGGCGCATCGCCGCCTTGGCATAACGGTTCATCACCGCCTGCGCATATTCCGCCCCGACCTGCCGGTTACAGGCGATGATGCCGAGGACGGGACGGGCGGACACGGGCGTTGGAATCCTTCAGAAAGCGACGATTCCTTGCTGCCGACTTTCTCCGCTGGATGCCAGCGGAAATTACGTCATGCGTGTTGCCGCGCAAAGGCGGCGGCCGCGCCGAACAGGCCTGGCTGCGGATGCGTGATCAGCTTGACGGGCAGCGCCGACATGAAGCCCTCGAACCGCCCCTTTTCGATGAAACGTTCGGGGAAGCCCGAACGCACGAGGCTGTCACGGATCCGAAGCCCGAGGCCGCCCGCGACAACAACCCCGCTCGCGCCTTGTGCCAGCGCCAGATCGCCCGACACGCTGCCCAGCGACAGGCAGAAACGATCGACCGCCGCGGCAGCGAGGCTGTCCTCACCGCTCAGCGCATTGGTCCAGATGGCCTTGTCGTCCAGCGGCGTCACAGGGCGCCCCTCGAGCGCGGCGAGCGTCTCATAAATATCGACGATACCGGGACCCGAGACGATCCGCTCGATCGACACGCGCCGATGCCGTTTGCGCAGCCTAGCAAGGATCGCATCCTCGATGCTGTCGAGCGGGGCAAAATCGATATGCCCGCCTTCGGTTGCCTGCACCCGGTAATCGGCGCCGTCGCGCCAGATATGCGCGACGCCAAGGCCGGTGCCCGGCCCGATGACGGTGATCGTACCCGTCGCCGGAAGCGGTTCGTCGGGTCCGGTCAGCCGCTCGAAATAGCTGTCGTCGGCCTGCGCGACCGCATGCCCCACGGCCTCGAAGTCGTTGACCAGCACATAATGATCGACGTTCAGCTTCTCGTTGATCAGCGCAGGCCGGATGATCCAGGGATTGTTGGTAAAGCGGATGATGTCGCCGCGCGTCGGCCCCGCGATCGCGATGGCAACCGCGCGCGGCAGCGTCCCGCCCTGCTGGCGCTCGAAATCCTGCCAAGCGGTCTGAAAGCTGGCATGGTCCTTGGTATGAAGCGTCGTCGCCTCGCCCAGCGACACGACGCGGCCGCCTTCGACCCCGGCAATTGCAAAGCGCGCGTGCGTGCCGCCGATGTCCACCGTGACGATCTGTTCGCTCATGCCTCTCCCTTACCGGTCCCACGCGGCCGGTGCGAATGCGGAATGTCGCACAGCTTCGGGCGATGCAACAGGGCATAGCTATGCGCCGACGCTTGCCTTACCGCGCCGCCGCTCCTATTTGCGAATTATTCTCAACAAGGAGCCTGTATGTCCGAAGCCCAGACCGCCCCCACCCACGACTGGAATGGCGACAGCGGAACCCGCTGGGCCGCCAACCTTGAACGCCTCGACCTGATGCTCGAAGCGTTCGGCCGGGCCGCGATCGAGGCTGCAGGGGCACAGGCAGGCGAGCATATTCTCGACATCGGTTGCGGATCGGGCACCTCATCCTTCACGCTCGCCGGGCAAACGGGCGCCGCCGGTCATGTTCTGGGTGTCGACATATCGGAGCAGCTTGTCGACATCGCCCGCGCCGCCACGCCTGCCGGCGCGCCGGTCGAATTTCGCTGCACCGACGCCGCGACTGCTCCCCTCCCTGCGGGACACTTCGACCTTCTCTTCTCGCGCTTCGGCGTGATGTTCTTCGACGATCCGGTCGCGGCGTTCGCGCATATGCGGCAGGCGCTGAAACCGGGCGGGCGGCTTGCCTTCGTCTGCTGGCGCGGCGCACAGGAAAATGACTGGGTTCGGCTGCCGATGGCGGCGATCCGGGATATCGTCCAGCCCATACCCGCCGATCCGAACGCGCCGGGTCCCTTCGCCTTCGGAGATCGCGGCCGGCTGACGGACATTCTCGAACAGGCGGGCTTTGCCGGGATCGACGTCAAACCCTTTGACGCAACGATTCCCTACGGCAGCGGCGCCACGCGCGAAGCGGCTATCGACGATGCACTCGACATGGCGTTTCAGGTGGGGCCCCTGTCGCGCGCCCTGGCCGATCAGCCCGACGATACCCGGGCCCGCGCAGCGACAGCCGTTCGCCTGGCCTTTGCAGGACGTCCGGGGGACAGATCCGTGCTGATCGACGGCGCGGCATGGCTGGTGACCGCGCGCAACGGAGCCGCATAAGCGGCAAGATTACTGGTATTTGGGGAAATGGCGCACCCGGAACGATTCGAACGTCCGACCCTCAGATTCGTAGTCTGATGCTCTATCCAGCTGAGCTACGGGTGCGTGGAGAGGCGCCTTTAAGACCCGTCGCGCGGGGGCGCAACCCCCTATTTCAGCTTTGTGACCGTTCCGCACGATGATTGGCGGCGAACCGCGTCGATTGCCTGAATTTCCGTGGGGTCTTTCAGCAGGATGCGGACCAGCGCGATGCCATGATCCTGATTCGTGCGAACGACCTCGGCGCCTTTGGGCACCTCTTGCCCCGCGCGCGCAACGATGATTCGAAACGGCTTGCTGCCTGCCTCGACATCGTTGCGCACGAAAATCACGTCGGTCGCCGCATCGAAAATGCTGAGCGAGGAATAGCGGCCGGGAACGGGCACGACATCGATCGCGACCGGCCCCTCGGACAGATTATAGGGGCAGCTCGAATAGGCGAGGTCGGGGCTGGGTCGCACCACCGGCTGACGCTCGGGATTCGCGAGATTGCCATAGGACATGCTGTTGATACCGCCCTGCCCCAGCCGCTCGATGGCGACATTCATCAGGCCATAGGGAATCGCCCGGATCGCGGTCCAGGATGTGATTGCCGCGACGATCAGGCCAAGGGCGAGCGGGCCAAGCCAGTTGCGCATCTCAGCAGCCCTCCTTCACGATTTTCGGGAGAACCGCTTTCGCCGGGTCAGCGCGAAACGCCTTGCCGGGATTGTACATACGCAGGGTCAGGTGAAAGGGCTGCCCCTTCGTTCCCGGCAGCCATGCACCGTCGGCGGGTTTGGCGGGCGCGATGGTGACGCGCCACGTCCCCTTGGCATCGAGCGCGACATTCGCCCCGTTCACCGACCAGATATTCGCCGGATTGGCGACCAGATAGCCCGCCTCGTCATAGATGGTAACGCTCCACCAGCGCGCGTCGAGCGGCGCCCCCGACAGGCTGTATCGGCAATTGCCGTCGAGCGGCGCGCCAGCCGCATCGGTCTTGGCCGACCAATAGACGGTTTCCTTCGCCGGCAGCGCGAGCAGGCCCGCGCGCGCCACCGCCGCACGGGTCACGGGATCGGTCGCCTTGGTTCCAAAGCCGAGCGAGGTCGACCACGGGCCATTGACGATCGCCCCGCCACTGAGCCCGCCGCCGGTTATCGCCCACGCCGCACCGAGCCCCACCGCCAATCCGCCCACCAATGTGATCGTATAGCGGTGCCAGCTCTTCATGCGGTTTGCCCCCGGTTATTTGCCCTGTTTCAGCGCAGCCTGAGCGGCCGCGAGCCGGGCGATGGGGACACGGTAGGGCGAGGCGCTGACATAGTCGAGGCCCGTCTTTTCGCAGAAATGGATGCTCGGCGCGTCGCCGCCATGCTCGCCGCAGATGCCGAGCTTGACGCTGGGCCGCGTCTTGCGTCCGCGATCCGCCGCGATCTCGATGAGCTGGCCGACGCCCTCGACATCGAGGCTGACGAACGGGTCGGTCAGGAAAATGCCCTTGTCGACATATTGCGTCAGGAAGCGGCCCGCGTCGTCGCGGCTGATGCCGATCGTCGTCTGCGTCAGGTCATTGGTGCCGAAGCTGAAGAATTCGGCCGTCTCGGCAATCTCGCCCGCCATCAGCGCGGCGCGCGGCAGTTCGATCATCGTGCCGACGAGATAGGCGATCTCGCGGCCCTTTTCGGCGAACACCGCCTTCGCCTGGGCATCGACGACCGCCTTCATCAGGTCGAACTCGCGGCGCGTCGCCACCAGCGGGATCATCACCTCGGGAATCGGCGCCGCGCCGGTTTCGGCGGCAACGTCGCACGCCGCCTCGAAAATCGCCCGCGCCTGCATCTCGTAGATTTCGGGGTAGGTCACGCCCAGACGGCAGCCGCGATGGCCGAGCATCGGGTTGAATTCATGGAGTTCGTTGGCGCGCGCCTTCAGCGCCTCGATGCCCACGCCCGCCGCGGCGGCTACATCGGCGAAATCCTCCTCGCGCGTCGGCAGGAATTCGTG
>JAFAED010000403.1 GCA_023424275.1 Pseudomonadota bacterium
CTTGACCTCGGCCGCGGTCATCGGCGTCGGCGCGCCCTTGCCCGGCGCTTCGCCCGTCCCGCCGGCCTTTTCGTCGCCCGGCAGCACATAGTCGGCACCCTCCCAGGGGGAGAGGAAGTCGAAGTTACGGAAATCCTGCGCGAGCTTCACCGGCTCGTACACGACGCGCTTGTCTTCTTCCGAATAACGCAGCTCGATATAGCCGGTCAGCGGGAAATCCTTGCGCTGCGGATGCCCCTGGAAACCATAGTCGGTCAGGATGCGGCGGAGATCGGGATTTCCCGCGAAGAGCACGCCATACATGTCGAACACTTCGCGTTCGAGCCAGCCAGCGTTCGGCCAGACCGGAACGATCGTCGGCACGGGCGTCGCTTCGTCGGTCGACACACGAACGCGCAGTCGGTGATTCCGCGTCACGCTGAGCAGATGATAGACGACCTCGAACCGCTCGGCGCGATCGGGGTAATCGACGCCCGCGATCTCCATCATCTGCTGATATTCGAGATTGTCGCGCAGCGCGATCATCACGCCGGCGATCGCATCGCGTTCGACCGTGATGCTATCTTCGTCGACGGTGAAGACATGCGCGAGCAGGTCGGTGCCGAGCAGCGCCTTGAGTTCGGCCGCCAGCGTTTCGCGCGGCGCGACGAGAGGAGCAGGATGGGCCATCAGCGTTCGATCGTCCCGGTGCGGCGGATCTTCCGCTGCAACTGCATCACGCCGTAGAGCAAAGCTTCGGCTGTCGGCGGGCAACCGGGGACATAGATGTCCACCGGCACGATGCGGTCGCAGCCACGCACGACGCTGTAGCTATAGTGATAATAGCCGCCGCCATTGGCGCAGCTGCCCATCGAGATGACATATTTCGGGTTCGACATCTGGTCGTAAACCCGGCGGAGCGCGGGCGCCATCTTGTTGCAGAGCGTACCCGCGACGATCATGACGTCCGACTGGCGCGGCGATGCACGCGGCGCGGCGCCGAAACGCTCCATGTCATAGCGCGGCATGTTGACGTGGATCATCTCGACCGCGCAACACGCGAGGCCGAAGGTCATCCACCAGAGCGAGCCGGTGCGCGCCCAGTTGAACAGATCCTCGGTCGAGGTGACCAGGAAACCCTTGTCGCCGACTTCGCTGCTGAGGTCGTCGAAGAAGCTCTGGTCCGGGTTGGTCCCCGGGGCGACCGGCATCTGGCCGGGCATGATGATGCTGGAAGTGCTCATTCCCAATCCAACGCGCCTTTTTTCCACGCGTACACAAGGCCGAGCGTGAGTTCGGCGAGGAAGATCATCATCGTGGCCCAACCGGCCCAGCCGATTTCCTCGAGGCTCACCGCCCAGGGAAAGAGGAAGGCCGCTTCGAGGTCGAAGATGATGAAAAGAATGGCGACGAGGTAGAAACGCACGTCGAACTGGCTGCGCGCATCTTCAAAAGCGGGAAAACCGCATTCATATTCGGTCAGCTTCGCCGGATCGGGCTTGTGCGCCCCTGTCAGCCGCGCGACGCCCATCGGTAGGAACACGAAGGCGGAGGACAGGCCGACGGCGACGACCAGAAAGATCAGAATCGGCAAATATTGCGTCAGATCGACCATGGGAGCTCGCAGTTCAGTTGTTTTGGGGCGTCTTTGCACCCGTTTATCGGGGGCGCTTTAGGCCACGAAGCCGCGTGTCGCAAGCGCTGCGGGCAGGATTTTCGTATCCTGTGTGACCAAAAGCATATTGGGCGCTGGCGAGCGGGCCTATCGCTGTGATACGCCATCGAAAAAGGGTCGCAGTGCCGCGCTTTTAGGGCGTAACTCGGACAAAGGGAGCATATATGGGACCAATCACCGTTCGCGCCGGCCTGGCCTTGGGAATCGCCGCGATTTTCTCGGCAACCCCCGCGCAAGCCGAACTGATTAACGCGACAAGTCCCGCGACGATCAAGGCGATCGTCGAGTCGCAGGGCTGGCCCGCAACGATCGTCGCGAAGCCTGGCGATGATCCCTATATCGAAAGCAGCCGCAACGGCCTGAAATTCCTCGTCCTCTTCATGAACTGCGACGAAGGCAAAAAGTGCAAGACCCTGCAATATTATATGGGATTCAGCGACGCGAAGGGCGTCACGCTCGACCGGATCAACAAGTGGAACAAGGACAAGCGCTTCGCCCGCGCCTATAAGGATGACGAGGGGGACCCGGTGCTCGAGATGGACGTCGACCTCGATTTCCAGGGCATCCCACGCGAAAATGTCGGCGAGACGTTCAACACCTGGGCCTCCTTGATGGACAGCTTTCGCGAATATGTTTTCGAGGAATAGGACCACTCTCGCCTGAGCCGTCGGCGAAAGCCGGCGCAAGGACTTCCGACCCATTGCGCGGCGCGTTCGGCAGATCGCGCTGCGCTGGCGAAGAAGCCGCTGGTCAGGACGCCGGCACAACGATATGCCGAAACCGATCGGGTCGCGCCGTTTGGGGAAATTGCATGTCTTCGATCAAAAGCTTGACCACGCTTGCGCTGTCCGCAGCCCTTTTTGTCACCGCCGCGCCCGTCGCCGCGCAGACCATGACCGCCGATCCCGCGGCGGTCACCGCCGCCCTGAAGGCCCGCGGCATGCCGGTCGAGCAGGAAAAGGACAATGACGGCAATCCGGTGCTGCAGACGCAGTTCGACGAAGGCACCAAATTCACCATCTATTTCTATGGCTGCACCAACGGCCTGAAATGCGATTCGCTACAGTTCCACACGCTCTACAGCGACAGCAAAGCAACCGTCACCACGTTGAACCAGTTCAACCTCGACCGCCGCTTTGGCCGCGCCGCGTTTGAGGCCAGCGGCGACGCCGGCCTGCGGATGGACTTCAACCTTGCCGCAGGCGGCATGCCGAAAGCGCTATTCCTCGATAATATCGAGCTGTGGAACGAGCTGATGACCGTCTTCGTCGACTTCATCTACGAATAGGTCAGGCGTTGCGGAGCGCGCCCGCCACCAGTTTCTGCAGCTTCGAATGCACAGCCGCGCTGCCGGCAATGAATTCGCTGCGCTCGATCGCACGGTCGCCGCCGCGGAAATCGCTGACGAAGCCGCCGGCTTCGCGCACGAGCAGCATGCCCGCCGCGACGTCCCACACCTGCAGGTCGCTTTCCCAGAAACCATCGTAGCGGCCCGCCGCGACCCATGCGAGGTCGAGGCTGGCGGCGCCGAAGCGGCGAATACCGGCAACCTCGGGGGCGATCGCACCGAAAATGCGGCTCCACTGCGCCATATTGCCGTGGCCCATATACGGAATGCCGGTCGAGATCAGGCATTCGTTGAGGTGACGACGCGACGCGACGCGCAGGCGCCGGTCGTGGAGCCAGGCCCCGCGACCGCGTTCGGCCCAATAGCTTTCGTCGGTGATCGGCTGATAGATCAGCGCTGCGGTGACGTCGCCCCAGCCGCCGCCGGGCTTCGGCTCCTGCACCGCGATCGAGATTGCGAAATGCGGGACGGCGTGGAGGAAGTTCGATGTGCCATCGAGCGGATCGATGATGAAACGCGGCTTGCCAGGCTCGCCTTCGATGATCCCGCCTTCTTCAAGGACAAAGCCCCAGCCGGGTCGGTCGCGGCCCAGTTCGTCGTACAGGGTGCGCTCGGCAGCCTGATCGGCCTTCGACACGAAGTCGGCCGGCCCCTTTTGCGAAACCTGCAGATGTTCGATCTCGCCAAAGTCGCGGCGGAGCTTCGCGCCGGCCTTGCGCGCCGCGCGTTCCATGACGGTGATGATGCCCGATACGGCCATTTTCGATCTCCCCCCTCCCTGCAAGGGAGGGGTTGGGGGTGGGTAGCAACATGGGCGGGCCTGTGGCCCCCCCCCCCCCCCCCCCCGCCA
>JAFAED010000404.1 GCA_023424275.1 Pseudomonadota bacterium
CGCGCTGTTGTGGCGCAGCGCCTTCAACACGGTGTCGACGATCTGCGGCGCGTTGAGCCCCGCTTCGTCATATTGCAGCTCGGGCTTGTCCTGGTCCTGAAACGCATCGGGCAGCCGCATCGTGCGCAGCTTCAAGCCCGCGTCGATCAGCCCCTCGTCGCTCGCGAGCGTCAGCACATGCGCGCCGAGCCCGCCGACGCTGTTTTCCTCGATCGTCACGCACACTTCGTGACCGCTGAGCGTCTTGCGGATGAGTTCCTCGTCGAGCGGCTTGGCGAAGCGCAGGTCGATCACGCTCGTCGAAAGCCCGCGAGCCTCCAGCGTGTCGGCCGCTTTCAGCGCCTCGGCCAGCCGCGTGCCGAGCGACAGGATGGCGACGGTCTTGCCGCTCCGCACGACCCGGCCCTTGCCGATCTCCAGCTTCTGCGGAATCTCGGGCAACGGAACGCCCGTGCCGTTGCCGCGCGGATAGCGGAAAGCGATCGGCCCGTCGTCATATTCGGCGGCAGTGTAGGTCATGTGGACGAGTTCGGCTTCGTCGGCGGCCGCCATCACCACCATGTTGGGCAGGGTCGCGAGATAGGTGACGTCGAATGCCCCCGCGTGCGTCGATCCGTCGGCGCCGACGAGCCCCGCGCGGTCGATCGCGAAACGCACCGGCAGATTCTGGATCGCGACATCGTGCACGACCTGATCATAGGCGCGCTGGAGGAAGGTCGAATAGATCGCCGCGAACGGCCGCATCCCCTGCGCCGCGAGCCCGGCCGAAAAGGTTACCGCATGCTGTTCGGCGATGCCGACATCGAAGCTCCGCTCGGGATGCGCCTTCGCGAATTTGTCGACCCCGGTGCCCGACGGCATCGCCGCGGTGATCGCGACGATCCGCTTGTCGGTCTCGGCGAGCTTCGCGAGCGTCTCGCCGAACACATTCTGGTATGCGGGCGGTCCCGGCGGCGCCTTCGCCTGTTCGCCGGTGATCACGTCGAATTTCTGGACGCCATGATATTTGTCGGCGGCGGCCTCGGCGGGGGCGTAACCATGCCCCTTTTTCGTGACGGCATGGATCAGCACAGGGCCATGGTCGCTGTCGCGGACATTTTCGAGCACCGGGATCAGATGCTCGAGATTATGGCCGTCGATCGGCCCGACATAATAGAAACCGAGTTCCTCGAAGAGCGTTCCGCCCATCGCCATGCCGCGCGCGAATTCGTCGGTCTTCTTCGCCGCCTTGTGGAGCGGTTCGGGCAGCTTGCGCGCGAAGCGCCGCGCGATCTCGCGCAGCTCGACGAAGGGCCGCGACGACACGAGCTTCGCCAGATAGGCCGAAAGCCCGCCCACCGGCGGCGCAATCGACATGTCATTGTCGTTGAGGATGACGATCAGCCGGTTGCCCGCGGCGGCGGCGTTGTTCATCGCCTCATAGGCCATGCCCGCCGACATCGACCCGTCGCCGATCACCGCGATGGCGCGGCCCGGCTCGTCCTTGATCTTGTTGGCGATCGCGAAACCCAGCGCGGCGCTGATCGAGGTCGACGAATGCGCGGCGCCGAACGGGTCATACTCGCTCTCGCTGCGCTTGGTGAAGCCCGAAAGCCCGCCGCCGGTGCGTAGCGTGCGAATGCGGTCGCGCCGCCCGGTGATGATCTTGTGCGGATAGCATTGATGCCCGACGTCCCACACGATCTTGTCGCGCGGGGTGTCGAACACATAATGGAGCGCGGTCGTCAGCTCGACGACGCCCAGCCCGCTGCCCAGATGTCCGCCGGTGGTCCCGACGGCCGAAATCATCTCGGCGCGCAGTTCGTCGGCGAACTGGCGGAGGTCTTCGGGCTTCAGCTTGCGGAGGTCGGCGGGGACATCCACCGTGTCGAGCAGCGGCGTATGCGGACGGTCAGTCATCGCGACGTCATACTGCCAAGCGCATGGGGTGTCGAACGAAAAGCCGCTCGGCATGAAGGGCCTTTTTGGCGACGATATACGCCGCCCTTTCGCCTAGCGACCTGATTGTCCTTGCCTTTCGTACCAAATCGCAACAGGTTTTGTCGGTGGGGAACAGCGCTTCGTCGATCCATCGGGCGACGGCGGCGCGATGCGGCCGTGGAGGCCGAAGGGGGACCGGATCATGTTCAGGAAAATCATGCGGATATCGGCGCGCGCCGGTGCGGCCTGCGCGCTGGCGATGGCGCTGCTGGCCCCGCCCGCAGCCGCGCAGGGCGACGACAATCATTACGGCCCCTATGCGGGTTCGAGCTGGTCGGTGAAAAAGGTACGGAACGGCAACGGCGAATGCACGATGATCGTCAATCACGGCGCCATGGGGCTCGATGCGGCGGGGACGAAAATCGTCAAGGAACGCTATGGGTCGGGCGGCGTGTCGATGATCGAATGGACCGGAAGCTGCAACGCCGAAGGGCTGATAAACGGCCGCGGCACGCTTTATATCGATCTCGACGACAGCGGCGACAATTACTCCAAGCGCTTTATCGGCACCGCCGACCGCGGCATCTTCGACGGCGCTGTCCGCTATAATCCCTTTTTCGACGTCGATCTTGCGGAACTCGGCGTGCTCGACCCCGATCAGTCGGTCACCTTCGTCAACGGCTGCAACAACTGGCTGGGTGCGCGCCCGAACAGCTGCGACACCCGCCGTGCCACGCAATTGCGCAGTGAATATCTGACGGCCGCCCCCGCGAAGCCCGCGACGGCGGGGGTCGGCAAACCCGTCGGCCCGGTCGCCGTCGACATTCCGCCCTCGGCGACCGGCTCGCTCAACCGCGAACAGAATGACGCCGCCGCCGCCTGGCTCAAGGCCGATACCGAGGCGAAGCGCGTGCAGGCCGAAAAGGTCGCCGATTTCGAGCGTAAGCAGGCCGAATTCAACAAGCAGCAGAGCGACTATCAACGCCAGCAGGCCGATTATCAGGCGGCCGTCGCCAAACATCAGGCCGAAGTCGACCGCATCGCCAAACTCAACGCCGATATCGCGGCGTGCAACGCGGGCGACAAGTCGCGCTGTCCCTGAGGGCGAACCTCAGCACGGCCCTAGGGTGTATCTTCGGGCGTCTTGTCGGCTTCCTCCGGCGGCGGCGCGGCACGTTTCGCCGCGTCGACCTGCGCATAGAGTCCGCGCACCATCAGGTCGGTGAACACCAGCATCACCCCGACCATGCCCAGGAACAGGGCAACCGCGACCGCCGGGAACGGCCCGACCGTTTCGACGCCGTGCTTTTTCATCGCCGCGGCGAGAATCGCCGCCGCCGCCATGAAGGCATAACCGACAAAACGCGGTACCCGGCTCATGACATGGTCCCCGCCAGGGAACCAATGGTGCCGTGGGGGAATATGAAAGCGGCGAAGGAGCTTTGATGCATGAAAGTCACATGCGGCCAAATGCTTCCGTCGGCAAGACGAAGCCGTTGCAATGGCGGTTCAATCACTTACACCCTGGTCGAATGGGGCGCGAATAATATGGGATGCCTGTGTTTATGCGAATGTTGATCGCGGATTTGACAATGTTGTTCGCTACGCGCCGCCCGCCGCGCTCGATCCCGCTTTTCGCCGCGCTGGCCGCCGCAGGGTTCGCCGTGCCCGCCGCCGCCGAAGACGCGCCGCTTCCTTACGAGCTGACCGCAGCCCCCGATACGACCCCGGTGAGCCCGATCGACGAGGAACCGGCCCATTATTTTCAAAGCGACATCGACGAGAATATCCTGCTTCCCGGCGCCCGCACCGACGACGACGACGAAGATCGCAAATGGTCGCGCAACTATTTCGCCGTCGCGGCGGGGGCGATGAGCGTCCCCGATTATAACGGATCGGACGAGCGTCGTATCCTGCCGGCGGTGTATCTGCGCGGCCGGTACGAGGGCTTTTCCTTTTCGACCCGCGGCACCAATTTCCAGGTCGACCTGATCCGCCATCGCCGCGGGCAAAAGATCGACTGGAAATTCGGCCCGATCGTGAGCCTGCGCGCCGACCGCACCGGCAGCGTCAAGGATCCGCGCGTCGACCTGCTTCCCGACCGCAAGATGGCGGTCGAAATGGGCGTGTTCACCGGAGTTACCAAGACCGGCGTCGTGACCAGCGCCTATGACCAGATCGGTTTTCGCGTCGTCGCGCTCAAGGATATTTCGGGCCGCCACGACAGCTGGACTGCCTCGCCGACGATCGACTACGGCACCCCGCTGTCGAAACGCGCCTTTGTCGGCATCTCGGCGTCGATGAACATCTATGGCAAGGGTTTCGGCCGCTATTATTACGACATCGACGCGCTCGGCAGCGCCGCCAGCGGCCTGCCCGTTTATAGCGGTGCCGGCCGCAAGGCGACCGCCGGCAAATATACGCTGGGCTTGGCGGGCGCATACGCGCTCTCCGGCGATCTCAGAAAGGGCTTCGTGCTGATCGGCGGCGCCCAATATGGCCGCCTCCTCTCGCGCTTCGCCGCTTCGCCGATCGTGAAGGACGCGGGCAGCGCCGACCAGTGGCTGTTCGGGGGCGGGCTGGCGTATCAATTCTGACGGCGATTGCCCTCAATGGCCGTCAAACCAGTCCTGCCATCCGCATTCGCGCCTTCATGGCTTCGATGAACAGCCGCGCCGCCGGCAAACCCCCACGCGACGGTTCGAACAGCAGATGCACCGGCAGCGCGG
>JAFAED010000080.1 GCA_023424275.1 Pseudomonadota bacterium
CGGTGTTGTCGCTCAGTACGACGGCGTCGCGCGCGGCGAAGCCCAGCCGCTGTTCGCCCTTCCCGTCCGGTCCGACCAGCTTTTCGGTACCCGGCGAGTGGGGCACGAGGTCGTCGCGCGAGAACGCGAGCGGCGTGCGGAGCGATACGCCCTTGGCGGCGCGCTCGAGGACCTGCCCCGCGAGCAGCAGCTTGAAGGTCGAGCACATGGCAAAGCGTTCGTGCCCACGATCGGCGGACACCAGCTTTCCGCGCCCATCGACGACTGCAATGCCCAGCCGTCCTCCGCTCCGCGTTTCGAGTTCGCGGATCGCCTTGGCCCCGATGACCGAATCGCCCAGCGGCTCGCCCGGGGTTGCGGCGCAGCCCGCGAGCGCCGCCAGCGCGATCCCGGCGAACATCGCCCGCATCAGCGCGGCCCCTGCATGTTGCGGCTTTCGGCGGGGATATGCACGGTCAGCCCGTCGAGGTCGGGCGTCAGCAAGATCTGGCACGACAGGCGGCTCGTCCGGCGTACCCCGGCGGCAAGGTCGAGCATATCCTCCTCCATCTCGCTCGCGGGTGGCAGGCGGTCGAAATCGTCCCTTGCGACGATGACATGGCAGGTCGAACAGGCCATCTGGCCCTCGCACGTCCCTTCGAGCGGCATCAGATAGGCCTGTGCGACGTCGAGCAGGATCGATCCCGGTTCGGCCTCGGCCTCGGTACGCTCCTTGCCGTCGGCATGGATGAAGGTGACGCGCATCAATTGACTCCCTGCAGCCGGGCGGCGTCGCGGATCGCCGTGAGGCCCTCGCGCAATTGCTGCTCGCTGGTGTAGCGCCCCCAGCCGAGACGGATCGAGGCACGCGCGTCGGCCTCGCTCACCCCCATCGCGCGCAGCACATGGCTGACCTTGCCCGATCCGCTGCCGCATGCGCTGCCGAGCGAGAAAGCGATATCGCGCGCGTCGGACATGAGGCGAAGGCCGTTCACCCCTTCGCGCCGGACATTGAGATTGCCATGATAGCGCGGGTTCGCCGCGCCGTTGATCGTCCATTCGGGGAGCAGATCGGTCGCGAGCGACCAGAGGCGTTCGACATGGTCGGCGTCGGCGTCGAAGCGTTCGGCCGCGAGTGCCGCAGCGGCGCCGAAGCCCGCGCACAGCGCCGGCGAGACGGTGCCCGACCGCATCCCCTGTTCCTGCGCGCCGCCGAACATCAGCGGCGGCAGATCGACGCCGTCCTTCACCCAGAGCGCGCCGATGCCCTTGGGCCCGTGGATCTTGTGCGCCGAGATCGCGACCAGATCGGCGCTATCGGGGATCGCGACGCGGCCATAGCCCTGCACCGCATCGCAGAGCAGTAGGCTGTTCTTCGCATGCGCGGCAGCGGCGAAGTCGGCGACAGGCTGGATCGTCCCGACCTCGTTATTGACGAGCATGGCGGCGACGAGGCCGTTTTCGGGAATCGATGCGTCGTCGGGCGGCAGCGCGAGCCCCGCGCCATCGACGGGCAGAATGCTGGCATTCAGTCGTTCGAGACATTGCAGCGAAGCGGCGTGCTCGATGCTCAGCCCGGCAACACCGCCCGGCATCGCCTCCGCCCCGCGCAAAAGCGCCCAGTTAAGCGCCTCGGTCGCGCCCGAGGTGAAGAAGACCCGCCCGCCCTTGGGCAGCAGCGCCGCGACCTGATCGCGCGCAACCTCGACCGCGGCGGCGGCGGCGCGGCCCGCCTTGTGCGTGCTCGACGGATTCGCAAAGCCGTCGCCTTCCCCGGCCCCTTCCAGCCAACGCAGCATCGCCTCGCGCGCCTCGGGAGCGAGCGGCGTAGTGGCTTGATAGTCGAGGTAAATCATCCGCCGAGAGAGTCCTTATTGCGAACGATTCGCAAAAGTTGCATGTTGAGACCTATTTTCTATATAGGCGCCAATCTCGCTCCGCCACCCCGCCCCACGGCGAATCACTGGCAAGCCCACGAAACATGGAAGGTGCCTAGATGCCCGACGTTATTTTCCCCGGCCCCGAGGGCCGCATCGAAGGCCGTTTCTCGCCCCCGCCGCGCCCGCGCGCGCCGGTCGCGCTGATCCTCCACCCGCACCCGCAGGGCGGCGGCACGATGAACGACCGCATCACGCAGGCGATGTACAAGAGCTTCGTCGCGCGCGGCTTTGCGGTGCTGCGCTTCAACTTCCGTGGCGTCGGCCGCAGCCAGGGCACGTTCGATAACGGTATCGGCGAGCTGAGCGATGCAGCTTCGGCGCTCGACTGGGTCCAGTCGATCCATCCCGAAGCGCAGACGACGTGGATCGCGGGCTTCAGCTTCGGCGCGTGGATCGGCATGCAGCTCTTGATGCGCCGCCCCGAAATCCGCGGCTTCCTTTCGGTCGCGCCGCCGGCGAACATGTACGACTTCAGCTTCCTCGCGCCCTGCCCCTCGTCGGGCATCATCGTCGCGGGCGGGCAGGACGAGATCGTGCCACCGAGCGCGGTGCAGAAGCTGGTCGACAAGCTGCGCACCCAAAAGGGCATCACGATCCATCACGACGAGATCCCGCGCGCGAACCACTTCTTCGAGCATGAGCTCGACCAGTTGATGAAGTCGCTCGATAACTATCTGGATATGCGGCTCGCGCCCGATTCGCCGATCCGCTGAGGAACATAGTCGCCCCCGCCTTCGCGGGGGCGGCGAATGTTATTTCACTGGCACCAGCCAGATCGCGACATTCGCGAACATGACGAGCGCAGCGACGAGCATCAGCAGCGCGCGGCGGCGATCGCCCCCGCGAAAAACGACGACGGCGCCGCCGGTCAGCAGCACGCCGGTGAGCATCAGGATGGACATGATCGTGTCGGACATGGGGCGGCTTTATCGGCACCGTCACAAATTTGCCACCTCGCTTATGGTCAATCTGTGCCGCTTCGCCTAAAGGGCGCTCATCGATTCCCTTGACCCCTGCGGGAGCCGCATCATGCGTATCGCCATTGCCTCCGACCACGCCGCTTACGAGCTGAAAGCCGTGCTTGCCGACTGGCTGCGCGACCAGGGGCACGAGGTCGAAGACCTTGGGACCAACGGCCCCGAAAGCGTCGATTATCCCGACTATGGCTATCGGCTGGGCGAAGCGATCGCCGACGGACGCGCGGAACGCGGCGTCGCGCTCTGCGGATCGGGGATCGGCATTTCGATCTCGGTCAACCGCAACCCCGCCGCGCGCTGCGCGCTCGTGTCCGAACCGCTGTCGGCGAAGCTGTCGCGCGAACATAATGACGCGAATGTCATCGCGATGGGCGCGCGCCTGACCGGGATCGACATGGCAAAAGCCTGCCTCGACGCCTTCCTGACCACCGATTTCGCCGGCGATCGCCACGCGCGACGCGTCGACAAACTATCCAATCCCCCAAAAGACTTGGCGCAACTGGAGACCAGCCGATGACCACAGAAACGCTCGACAAGCCCATCAAATCGGCCGGCTATTTCACCGACGGCGTCGACAAGGTCGACCCCGCCGTCGCGGCGGCAATGAAGCATGAGCTCGACCGCGAACAGCATCAGATCGAACTGATCGCGTCGGAGAATATCGTCTCGAAGGCGGTGCTCGAAGCGCAGGGCAGCGTCTTCACCAACAAATATGCCGAAGGCTATCCGGGCCGCCGCTATTATCAGGGCTGCGGTCCGTCGGACGAAGTCGAGCAGCTCGCGATCGACCGCGCCAAGCAGCTGTTCGACGCCGGTTTCGTCAACGTCCAGCCGCACTCGGGCGCACAGGCGAACGGCGCCGTCATGCTCGCGCTGACCAAGCCCGGCGCGACGATCATGGGCATGAGCCTCGACGCCGGCGGTCACCTGACCCACGGCGCGCCGCCTGCCATGTCGGGCAAATGGTATAATGCCGTGCAATATGGCGTGCGCCCCGACGATCATCT
>JAFAED010000122.1 GCA_023424275.1 Pseudomonadota bacterium
GATCAGGATGACGCCGATCAATCCGGCGAAATTGGTCCCGAGCAGCAAAAGGGCGTCGATCATGCGCGCAAATCCCGTTCCTCGTCGACCCCGACTATATCATCGATCGACTGCACCGCGCGCTCCGGAAATTTGGGGATGCAGCCTTTATAGGTTTCGAGCACCTTCAGCATGTCGGCACGAAAGTCGCCGGTGGGCCAGATCAGCGGCCCGAGCCCGCCGGTCTTTTTGCTATAATCCATGAAACCGACGACGAGCGGCACCTTCGCCGCGACCGCGATCTGGTAGAATCCGGTGCGCCATTTCTTCGTCTTGCCGCGCGTGCCCTCGGGCGCGACGGTCAGGATGAATTCGGCGCGGCGCGCAAACTCGTCGACCATCTGCTGCACGACATTGGTGCCGCCGCGCCGGTCGACCGGGATGCCGCCCATCTGCTTCATGAATCCCGCGAGCGGCCAGCGGAACAGCGACAATTTGCCCATGAAATGCGGCTTGATGCGCAAATCGGCAGCGAGGCCGAGGAAATTGACGAAGTCCCAATTGCTCGTATGCGGCGCTGCGATCAGCACGAAACGGTGCGGTTGGGGCACCTCGCCGACCGCTTTCCATCCCCGCATCCGGTACAACAGCAGCAGCAGGCGCCGTACCGCGCGTGCCACCAGTCCCGGCCGGTCATTGTCCATTCTCGTCACGCTTGGTCCTCTCCCTCGGGCCGGATTGCGCGAAAGCCCGTGCCGACGCAAGGGGCGTGCACATCGCGGGCTTGCAGCCGTCCCGCCTTTCTGCTCCGTTCGCCCGCGAACAGGGGAGAAATTGATGAAAAGACTGTCCGCGTTGCTGGCATCCACCTTGCTGCTGGCCGCGCCCGCCATCGCCGCCGACGCGCAGCCGCGTCCTGACCAGCTCGCCTTCCGCGAAATATACAAGGAACTGATCGAAACGAACACGACGCTGTCGTCGGGCAGTTGCACGCTCGCTGCCGAACGCATGGCCGCGCGGCTGAAGGCGGCGGGCATCCCCGACAGCCAGCTCACCCTGTTCGCTACCCCCGAAAAGCCCAAGGAAGGCGGTCTCGTCGCCGTCTATCCGGGGACGTCGAAAAGCGCGAAGCCCATCTTGCTCATCGCGCATATCGACGTGGTCGAGGCGAAGCGCGAGGATTGGGAACGCGACCCGTTCGTGATGGTCGAGGAAAATGGCTATTTCTATGGCCGCGGCACCGCCGACATCAAATCGCAGGCGGCCGTCTGGGTCGACACGCTGATCCGGTTCCAGCAGGCGGGGTACAAGCCCAAGCGCACCGTGAAGGTCGCGCTGACCTGCGGCGAGGAGACCAATGGCGCGTTCAACGGCATCGAATGGCTCGCCGCGAACAAGCGCGACCTGATCGACGCCGAATTTGCGCTCAACGAAGGCGGCGGCGGCGACAGCGACGGTAAGGGCAAGGTCATCGGCCAGTCGGTGCAGGTCGGTGAAAAGACCTTCGCCAATTTCCGCCTCGAAACGCGCAACCCCGGCGGCCACAGCTCGGCGCCGGTGCCCGACAATGCGATCTATGAGCTAGCGCGCGCGCTGACGAAGATCGACGATCATGACTTCCCCGTCGAGATGACCGACACGACGCGGCGCTTCTTCGCCGAGGCAGGTGCAGCGCGCGGCGACGAGACCGGCCGTGCGATGGTCGCGCTGGCGAAGAACCCCGCCGACAAGGCGGCCGAGGCGATCGTCAACAAGGACCCCTTCCTCCACAGCAATTTGCGCACCACCTGCGTCGCGACCTTACTCGACGGCGGCCATGCGCCGAACGCGCTGCCACAGCGCGCCGGCGCGAACGTCAATTGCCGTATCTTTCCGGGGCACAGCATCGAATCGATCCGGGACGAACTTGCGAAGGTCATCGGCGATCCCGGCGTCACGATCACCCAGCTGCCGCCCAAGCGCCCCGCGCCGCCCGCACCGCCGCTCGACCCGAAAATCATCGGCCCGATGCAAAAGCTCGTCGATAAATATTGGCCGGGACTGAAAGTCATCCCGTCGACGGCAAACGGCTATACCGACGCCACCTTCCTCGGCGCGGTCGGCATCCCGACCTATGGCATCCCCGGCATGTGGGGTGACCCCGACGGCAATGGCGCGCACGGCCTCAACGAACGCATGGAAGTGCGCTCGGTCTATGTCGGACGCGACTATATGTTCGACCTGGTCAAGGCTTACGCGGACAAGCCGTAGCGCAAGGCTTCGATAAAAAATCGGTACCGGCCCGTGGACCGGTACCGGTTCAGCCGACGAACGCGCGCTCGATCACAAAGTCGCCCGGCGATGCATTCGACCCTTCCTTGAAACCCAGTTCCTCGAACCGGGCTTGGAGGTCGCGGATCATCGACATGCTGCCGCACATCATGATGCGGTCGCTTTCGGGGTCGAATTGTGTCGGCCCGGTAAGCGGGTGACCGAAAAGCGAGCCATCCTCGATCAGCGCATCGATGCGCCCCGTCGTGCGGAAGGGCTCGCGCGTCACCGTCGGCAGATAATGGAATTGAAGGAGCGCCTGATCCTGCACCAGCGGGTCACCCGCAAGTTGGCTTTCAAGCTCGTCGCGGAACGCAAGGTCGCTGACCTGGCGCACGCAATGGACGATCACGATCTGGTTGAACCGCTCATAGATGTCGGGATCGCGCGCAAGGCTGAGAAAGGGCGCAAGGCCGGTGCCGGTCGAAAGCATGAACAGCCGCCGACCCGGCAGCAGCGCGTCGGCGACGAGCGTGCCGGTCGGCTTGCGGCCGAGATAGACCGGATCGCCCGGCTGGATCAGCTGGAGCCGCGAGGTCAGCGGACCGTCGGGTACTTTGATCGACAGGAATTCGAGCTCGTCGGCATAAGCGGGGCTGGCGATCGAATAGGCACGCAGCAACGGGCGTCCTTCGCCCGGGAGGCCGATCATCACAAACTCGCCCGAGCGAAAGCGGAAGCTCGGCGGGCGGGTGATGGTGAAGCTGAACAGATGCTCGTTCCAGTGACGCACCGAACGCACCTCCTCGACGGTCAACGAGGCGGAGGGGGCCAGCTTCGCGGCTTCGGCAATACGGTCACTCATCACTTTGAACTTTCCTGATGTGTCATGGTGCCGGCCGCCAGGGCCGACATATCGAATCCCGCCGCGACCAGTCGGTCGACCGCGGCACCCATCGCCTTCGCGATCGGCCCGGCGCTGTCTTCCTCGGCCAGCAAGGCCAGTGTCGCATGGGCATTTGCGGTGCTCTCAAGCGAAAAATCGCGCCAGAGTCCAAGCAGAATTGCTTCATCCTCTGAAATCTGGAGGCATGGCATCGGCGAAAGCGCCAGCATTTCCACCGCATCGCCGGCAAGCATCGCCATCGCGATGTGAAAATCCGGCAGCGCAGAACGAGCCTCGACCGCGGTGAAACCGCGATAGAGCATCTGCGGAGGGCATTGCCCGCGCTCGGCCGCCGCAACCCACGCCCGCATCGCCCACAGCAGGAAGCGTCCGCCGTTACAGAGACGTTCGACCGGCCGGTCTACAAAGGCGTACATCGGGTTCCTTTCCAGCGCGCGATGAAAGCATCGCCGGTGGGCTTATATGTTACTGCGAGTCATTTGCAATTTAGAATTTCTATTGGTGACTCGATCTGACGGAAAAGGACAATGCGGATCGAGGCGGCATAGAGCGCATGCAAGCTCTCCAGACCGTGAGATGATGAGGGACGCGAGACCATCGCCGCGCAGAGCGACGTCACCCGACCTCGGCAATCTCGCCCGCCCGGTCGCCGAGGACATAGCGCGGCCCTGCCCCGCGCTGCGCGGCCTTGTCCTCGCGATTATAGAGTCCGCATTTCTTGAGCGACAGGCAGCCGCAGCCGATGCAATTGCCGAGCAGTTCGCGCGTCCGTTCAAGCGCCGCTATCTGCGCGTCGATCCGCGACTTGAGGCCGGTACTGATCCGCGTCCAGTCGGCGCCATTGGGCGTCCGCCCTGCGGGAAGCCGCGCCAGTTCGGCGGCAATCTCCTCAAGGCTCAGCCCCAGCTGCTGCGCGATCAGGATGAACGACACACGGCGGATGTCGGCACGCAGGAAGCGGCGCTGGCCGCCCCCGGTGCGCAGCGCCTCGATCAGCCCCTTCGCCTCGTAAAAACGGATCGCCGACACCGCGACGCCCGTACGCGCCGCGAGCTCACCGATCGCGATCAGGTCGGTCCGGTGCATTGCCGTTGCTCCTCGCTTTCCGCTTGATCTAAACCTGACTTGAGCTTTCATAAGCCGCGCGTCAACGCGAATCAGGAGAAAACAGGTGACGCACCCTTTCATCGAACATGTAAATCTGACGGTCAGCGACCCCGACCGCACCGCCGGCATCCTCTCGGCGATCTTCGGCTGGCACGAACGCTGGCGCGGCCCCGCGCGCGACGGCGGGCGCACAATCCATCTTGGCAGCGAGGCCGCCTATGTCGCCCTCTACACCGGCCCCGACGGTGAACATACCGATACACGCTACCCCAAGGGTGCGCCGCTCAACCATGTCGGGGTACAGGTCGACGATCTCGACACGATCGAGATGCGCGTGAAGGCGGTCGGCCTGACGCCCTTCAATCACGGCGATTACGAGCCCGGCCGCCGCTTCTATTTCTTCGACCCCGATGGCATCGAATATGAAGTCGTCAGCTATGCTGAGCCGCGGGTGCGCTGAACCGGGCAACGACCATGGCGTTGCCGCGTTGATCGCTCATCGGGGGGCAAGAAGGAGCCTTTCGATGAGCGACGATATCAAGCAGCAATTCTGGAAAGCCCTGGCCGACAGCCCCTATGTCATGGTCGGTGCGACCGGTGAGCGCGAGCATCATATTCCGATGAACGCGCAGCTCGACAAGGACGCGAACAGCGCCTTCTGGTTCTTCACCGCGACCGACAACCGGCTCGCCGGCGGCGGCCCGGCGATGGCGCAATTCTCAGCCAAGGACCACGACCTCTTCGCCTGCATCGCCGGCACGCTGCGCCGCGAAACCGACCGCGCTGTGCTCGACAAGCTGTGGAACAACAGCATCGCGGCCTGGTACGAGGGTGGCAAGGACGACCCCAAGCTCGTCCTGCTCCGCTTCGACCTCGACAATGCCGAAATCTGGACCGCCGATCCCAGCATCAAGGGCCTGTTCAAACTCGCAACAGGCATGACGATGAAGGAAGGCGAACTCGGCCAGCATGCCGAAGTTGCGCTCTAAATTCCAATCCGGCCTTCCCGATATTCGAATCCGCCCTCGCGGTCGCGCTCCAACAGAGCGGGGCCGTCGAGGTCCACCCAGCGCGCGCGCTGCGC
>JAFAED010000266.1 GCA_023424275.1 Pseudomonadota bacterium
GTCGTGATGTCGACGACATCGTCCCAGCTCGCCCCGGCGCGCGCCAGCGTCGCGGCGATATGCCGGAATGCGCGGTCATATCCGGGGGCAAGGTCGCTCTCGCCCGGCGCCGGTCCCGCAACGACGCCCGACAAATAGATGGTATCGCCCGCGATCACCGCATTGGCATAGCCGACCGCCTCCTGGAACGCCCGCGCCTCGGCATTTTCGGGCATCAATACCGCGGCGGGATCGCGCGCCAGCGCCGGCCCGCTCCACAGCCCCGCCGCCACGATGGCGGTCATCGCCGCGATGCGCATTTTTTGCATAAAGCCCTCCCGTCTCCGAACCAAAAGGCTGACAGTTGCCGGGCGGCGATGCAAGCGCGGCCCGCGGCGCCCGCGCTCACCGCCACTGCGGCCCCTCGACCCACGTCACCAGGCTGTGGCGGATGCCGCGCGTCACCGGCAGCACCCGGTGCTGGAGGAAGGATGGAAAAACCAACACGCTGCCGCGCGGCTCGAATGCCGCGCCCGGATGCTCGACGGTCGAAAATTCGAACGTCCCGCCGGTATAGCTCGCCGGGTCGGACAGTTGGATCACGACCGACAGCTTGCGGTCATACGCCATCGGCCCTTTCAGCCGGACATCGTGATGCCAGTCATATTTGTCGGCCCGGCTGCCGTGATATTCGGTAAACTGGATGTCGAACAGCCCGGCGATATCGAAACCGAAATTGCGGTTCGCCGCCGCCACATATCCCATGATGCGCTGGACAAGCCGCGGTTCGCGCTGCGGCGGGATCCAGCGGATCGTCGATTCACGCAGCGATTGTTCGATCCGGTTGGGATTGTCGACCCCAACCGTCGCTGCCTTCGCCGGATAGGTCGTCGCCTTTGCGACAATCTCGTCGCATTCGGCTTCCCCCAGCGCTGCGGTCCAGACCTCCCACACATTCTTCATCAACCGGCGCCCCTCACGCGATGACAGATCGATGCGTCCCGCCCGATAATAGCCGTATTTCCTCCGCTGCGCCGAATCCTTTCCTGCACAGCCCCCGGATCATGGCCCAAAAAGCTATCCGTACGTTAACCCCGTCCCCCAATAATATTTGCGCGATAGGCACTTACCCCCCGGTCGGGGACCAACGACCGGAACCAAAAGCGGGAACATCGTATGACCAAGACCCACCTCATCGCCGACGAACGCGCCGCGACCGCCATCGAATATGGCCTGATCGCCGCGCTGATTTCGCTTGCGTGCCTGATCGCCTTCCAGATGCTGGGACTCAGCCTCGCCAATATCTTCGACACGATCAACAATGGGCTGAACCGCTAGGGGCCTTACCCCCAGGCATCCAGGGGACAGGCCAGGCGACCACGCGATCGGCCCCGCAATCGGCGCGGGTCTCAGCCGCTCGCCTGCTACAGCGTCGACATAGGGCTTATTTGGTACTATATTGTGCGACGAATAACCCATATGGCAAAAACGGGCTTGTTTTCTGCAGTCCTCCGCATCATGCAGGGATATAAAGAATTCTTTATATCCCCATTGACATCCGGAATAGCCGGCCTATCCTGAAAGCTGTCGAGGTTCTTCGCGTCGCTCGCGCGGCAGGAAGCTAAGACGGGAAGCCGGTGCGCCCCGATAGGGGCAAGGCCGGCGCTGCCCCCGCAACTGTAAGCGGCGAGCGGCGGTCATCATGTGTCACTGGTTCGGCAAGGAACCGGGAAGGCCCGACCGCAGCATGGACCCGCGAGCCAGGAGACCTGCCTCGTCAGATACGTCCTCCGGCGGGGTGTCCGGTCAGGCCGCATGCATGGCTGCGCCCGACCTTGCTTCGCGGGTGCGGAGCCCCGTGCGTACGCGTCTGTCCGGCGCCTTGCCTCCTTGCAAGGTGCTTGAAACATGACTGTCAGCGTCGCCACCCTCGGCTTCCCCCGCATCGGCCTTCGCCGCGAGCTCAAATTCGCGCTCGAAAGCTATTGGGCGGGCAAGTCGCCCCTCGCCGAACTGCACGCCGCCGCCGCGGGTCTCCGCGCGCTGCACTGGACGCGGCAAAAGGCGCTCGGCGCCCATCCTGCCCTCGAACGACTTCTCGCTCTACGACCATGTGCTCGACACCAGCGCGCTGATCGGCGCCATCCCGCCGCGCTACGACTGGGCGGGGGAGAAGGTCGATGCCGACCTCTATTTCGCGATGGCGCGCGGCGCGCAGCAGCCCGCAGCTTGCGGCCATACCCATGGCGGCGACACGACCGCGATGGAAATGACCAAATGGTTCGACACCAACTATCATTTCCTCGTCCCCGAACTCGTCGCCGGCCAGACGTTCAAAATCGCCGCGACGAAGATCTTCGACGAGTTCGCGGAAGCGAAGGCACTCGGCCACGCCACGCGCCCCGTCCTCCTCGGCCCGGTCTCCTATCTGATGCTGGCGAAGGGCAAGGCGGTCGAACCGCTCGCGCTGTTGCCGCAGCTCCTCGATACCTATGCCGAAATCCTCGCGCGCCTTTCCGCGCTCGGCGCCGAGTGGGTGCAGATCGACGAACCCTGCCTCGTCCTCGACCTCAGTGATGACCAGCGCACCGCCTTCGCGCGCGCTTACGCCCGCCTCGCGACGCGTGGGCCCAAGCTGATGCTGACGACCTACTTCGGCGGCCTCGGCGACAATCTCGATCTCGTCGCCGAGCTTCCCGTCCACGGCCTCCACCTCGATCTCGTCCGCGCGCCCGATCAGCTCGAACCCGTGCTCGCGAAGCTCCAGCCGCACGTCCTCCTCTCCTTGGGCGTGATCGACGGCCGCAACATCTGGCGCGCCAACCTCCCCGACCTCTACTGGCGCCTGAAGGACCTCGCCGCGCAGCGCGACCTCATCCTCGCGCCCAGCTGCTCGCTCCTCCACGTCCCCGTCGACCTCGCGCTCGAAACGTCGCTCGACCCCGAAATCGCGCAGTGGCTCGCCTTCGCGGCGCAAAAGGTCGAGGAACTCACCGCACTCGCAAAAGCGCTCAACGAAGGCGAGGACGCGAGCTTCGCCGCCTTCTCCGCCTCGCGCATCGCCGCGGTCGCGCGCCAGACCTCACCCAAGATCCACGACCCCGCCGTCGCCGCCCGCCTCGCCGCGCT
>JAFAED010000240.1 GCA_023424275.1 Pseudomonadota bacterium
TACGACCGCTGACAATTGCCTGCTGACGGCGGCAACGATCGCCGAGATCGAGGCCGAGGCCGGACGATTGGGCGCCGAAGCAGGGGTTGCGCTCGCACGGCGCGAGGATGTGCTCGCGGCGCACCCGCGAGGCCAGCGGCGATTTTACGCCTTTTCCGATGTCGCGGTGTCGAACTGCAACGCCTATTGGATTGCACATCCGAACGCGCTGCGCGCGGCGGAAGCCTTTCGCGGAGGCGGCCAGTTCGTCAAAAAGCCTCTTCGGGTGATGCAGGCCTTCGGACTGATCAACCTGCTCCGCTTCCGGTTCGGCCTCGGGCCAATCCATCATATCTTCGCGCGCATCTCGCGCCGTTTGAAAGTCGAAGTCGCCCCGCTGCTGATCAGCGACGGGGCGACGGCGATCGATGTCGATGATGAAAGGTCGCGTGCGGTTACCGAGGCGCTGTTGAGGCGCCCCGATACTGTCAATCCGCGACCCAGTTTCCGTGAAAGCCGGGGGGAACCCGGTGCGGCAGATGAACGACCGCTTGCGGCGATCCCGTAAAATTGTCGGCATTGAGGATAACCAGCGCGGTCGTCTCGTCGTTCATGTTGACCACCAGCCCGATCAACCAGCCATCATCTTCGGCGCCGTTTTTGCGGCGCGGTACGAAGACGAACTCGCCGGGATGCCGGCCGGGACCGAAGTCATGGGCGGCAGTCGTCCCTTTCTCGAGGTCGTGGCGGAACAACCGCGTCTCCGCCAGGGCCCATTCGGTCGATTGCCCGTCGGGGATCGCAACGCTGTAGACATAGCGATAGGGCCGGGTCGTCAGCCGTTCGTCGTAGCGCGGAAATTCCTGCGCGTGATCGTGGATGACGGTGCGGATGGTCGTGCCGGCGACCGGGTCGATCGTCCAGCGCTCCATGCGCGACTTTTCGCTGTCGGGCCCTCGTTTCGATTGCGCGAACATCGTCTCGTGCGCGACGACGTCGACGACCACCTTGCCGTCGGCGGTTTCATAGGCGTTGGCCGGGTGGAAGACATAGCAGGGTTCGACGGGCACCCAGATGATGCTGTCGCCGCTGCCTTTCCTGGGGAGGAGGCCGACGCGGGCCGGGTGCGCCTCGTTCCACGCATAGGGGAAACGATAGCCGCCGAGCAGCATCTTCATCGAGAAGGTGACCGGTAGGTCGAACACGAGCACGTAATTTTCGGTGATCGCGCAATCGTGGATCGAGGGGCCGTCGCTGACCGCGATCGCTTCTTCGCGCACCACATGGGCGTCCTTGTCGAGGACGACATGCCAGACCTTGTTGGGCTCGTCGCCGCGATAGGTGATCGCGTGCATCTCGTCGGTGAACGGGTCGTGATGCGGGTGCGCGGTGTAGGAGCCGGCGAGCGTACCGTCGAAGGGGTTGTGCGCGATGGTGTTCAGTTCATAACCGAGTTCGACAGGCTTTCCGCCCGCTTCGACGATTGCAAAGGTGCGGCCCGCGAGGCCGACGACATTGGTGTTCGGCGCGTCGTTGCCGTCGGCACGCGGACCGGGAGGCAGTTCCTCGCCGAGCACGGCGCAGGCTTCGCTGCCACGGACCCAGCGGTTGCGATACCAGTCCGCCTTGCCGCCCTCGATGCGGATGCCGTGGACCATACCGACGCCCGTGAACCAGTGATAGCTGGCGGGATCGGGAGCGGCCGCGGGGTTGGACCCGTTGCGCAGGTAGCGGCCCGTGAGTGCGGCGGGAATTTCACCGTCGACGCGCAGTTCCTCGAGCGTGAATTCCTCGGTCATCGGTTTGTGGATGCCGGTGAGGAAGGGATGCGCGTCGGTGGGGCGGGGAAGGCGCTTGCGGTTGAAGTCGGCAACCTTGCCGATGCCCTTGACGACGGCGCCGCGGATGAGGGTTTCGACGTTGCTTGCCATGACGATGCTCCTTACGGATGTTGTCGAAAGTGCCGCGTAGCGTGGGGTTGCGTCGGCGACTCGAATATGTTTACAGTGACAACATGATGGCGAGCAAAGATAACAGTGTCAACATAAAAGCGGATGGCGCGAAGGTGGCCGGTGCCTATCATCATGGCGACTTGCGCGCGGCGGTGATCGCGGCTGGACTGCAACGGCTGGCGCAAGGCGACGATGGCGAACTGGGCCTGCGCGCGCTCGCCCGCGATGTGGGGGTGAGCGCGACCGCGCTTTACCGCCATTTCCCCGACAAGGAGGCGCTTCTCGACGCGCTCGCCGACGAAGGGCTGCGACGCCTCGGCGCGCTGCAGGCGCAGGCCTGGCTGAAGGCTGGCGGCGCGGTCGCGGGCTTCAAGGCAACGGGTATCGCCTATGTCCGTTTCGCGCACGATGAACCGGCGCTGTTCCGGCTGAGCTTCACGCGGCAGATGTCCGAACGCTGTCCCGACGGCAGCAACGATGGCGGCGAAGTTGCCTATAACCTGCTTCGCGCCGGTGTTGGCGAGGCGTTGCCGGGGGTCGAGAATCCCGATACCGCCGCGCTGCATGCCTGGGCGTTGGTGCACGGGCTGGCGATGCTGATCCTCGATCGGCGTATCGAATGGGATGCGGCGATGGTCGAGGAAGTTGTCGGCCTGACGTTCGGCGGTATCGACTGATCGCCGCGATTCGGGCGGCGAGTATCGCGGCCGCTGCGCCGTACAAGAATATTAGAGGTTTATTTTCCCCTTTTCGGTTAGCTAATTGGCATGGCCCGGTCGCTGTCCCCCAGAGTCGAGGCGGTCTTTTGGTTTCTGCTGACCACGACAGGATATTTCCTGCTGGCAAGCCTGTCGCTCTATGCAACGAAGGGCGCCGATAATATCGCGGCGGTTTGGCCGCCGAGCGGATATTTTCTCGCACTATTGCTGTTGATGCCCGCGCGCGCGCGTCTTTCCGCCTTTGCCGGAATGGCGACGGCGAGCATGGGCGCCAACATGCTGGGCGGCACCCCGCAATGGACCTCGATCGCCTTCACCGTGTCGAACGCGGGCGAAGCCGCGCTGGCGCTCTGGCTTCTACGCCGCCGGGAAACGGGCGAATTGTCCTTCATGGTCGCGCGGTCCGTCGGCAATTTTTGCATTGCCGCCTTTGTCGCCAGCGTGGCGAGCGCGAGCATCGCGCTGGCGCTCACCGGAAACGGCGTCGATTTCTTCCTGTCCTGGCTGACCACGGTCCTGCTCGGCATGCTGATCGTCACCCCGCCCATCATCATGCTGGTGCGGATGGTCGGAACGAATGTTTTCGGGAATACACGCGGCGGCCTGAAGAGCGAGGCGGCGGCGATCCTGACCGTCACCGGCCTCGTCACGATCCTCTGCTTTTCGCAGTCGCAATTTCCCGTGACCTTCCTGCCCTGCATTGCGGTCGTCGCGGCCGCTTACCGGCTCGGCCCCTTTGGCGCGGGCGCCGGCCTATTGATCGTGACGATCATCGCTTCGCTGCTGACGGGGCAGGGCTATGGCCCGATCGCCGCGATCGAGGGCGAGCAGAAAATTCGCGTCTTTTTCCTGCAATTCTACCTTTTGTCGCTGTTGTTCACGACGCTGCCGCTCGCGGCCTTGCTGATCGGGCGCCAGCGGCTCGCAAAACGGCTGGAACAGAGCAATCGTTGGTTGTTGCAGGCCGAGGCGGCGGCGCTGGTCGGGCATTGGCGCGTCGATCTGGTGCGTTGGACGATTAGCTGGTCCGACCAGACCTATCGCGTCCACGGGCTGGAACCCGGAATGCCGGTCGACGTCGATTACAGCGTCAAACAATATGTGGCCGAAGACCGGCTGGCGGTGCGGAAGATATTGGCCGATGCGGTACGCACCGGCGAAGCGTTCGAATTTCAGGGACGTATCCTGCGCGCCGACGGGAAAATCCGGCATGTGAAATCGCATGGATCGATCGAAATGGTGCGCGGCAAGGCCATCGGCATTTTCGGCACCGTCCAGGATGTTACCGCGACGGTCGAAGACGCACGCATATTGGAGGCGGCGCGCAGCGCGGCCGAGCGCGTCGCAAACACCGATATGCTGACGGGGCTGCCCAATCGCCGTCATACGCTGGCGTCGCTCGAAAAGATGCTGGCGGGCGCGCGCGACAATGGGGCGCCGCTGGCGGTCGCGATTTTCGACATCGACCATTTCAAGCAGATCAACGACACCTATGGTCATGCGACGGGCGATCAGGTCATCCGCCGCGTCGCACAGCGCGCCCGCGCGGCGCTACGCGACGAGGATATGGTCGGACGCATCGGCGGCGAGGAATTCGTCTGTATCCTCCAGCGATCGAGCGCGCAGGCGGCCGAAATCGTGGCCGAGCGCGTCCGCAAGGCGGTCGAAGCCGGCACCGCGGCCGAAGACGATCTGCCCAATGCGACGATCAGCGTCGGGCTCGCCCTCTATGAAGGCGACGCCGACATCGAGGAATTGCTGCACCGCGCCGACAAGGCCCTTTATGTCGCCAAGCGCGAGGGACGAAACCGGCTGCGCATGGCGGCGTAAGCGCGCGACCGGCGGCGAAACGTCACGCCCGAGGGTAAGGTCCCTAGCCCTTCGGCGGATCGTCGTCTTTCCGGTCCTTTGCCGCGTCGAGCGCATCGTTCGCTTTCGCCGCTGCATTTTTGGCAGCGTCGCTCGCGTCGGCGGCGAACGAACGCATCCTGGCTTCGGCTTCGGCTTCCTTGCCGCTCATCACCAGCCACGCCATCACGGCGGCGGCGATCAGCGACAATAGCGCGAGCCAATATCCGATTTCCCAATCGACCTGGATCATCGCGAGCGCTGCCTGGTCCATGCTGCCGTTCGATCCGTTCTTCGCCGCTTCCGCCAGGATCGCATCCTTGCTGTAGCGATAGGTACCGATAAAGATCAGCGCGATCGCGGCAGCCGACGTGCCGAGCACCAGCTTTGCCGCGTCACGGCCCCGTGTGAAGAGGAGGACGAGGCCGCC
>JAFAED010000245.1 GCA_023424275.1 Pseudomonadota bacterium
CCGTATCCGTCCGCTCGAGCGTGAAGGTCACGACACTCTTCAGGTTGAAGGCTGGATCGTCGTGCGCGTAATTCCATGTGTAGGAGAGGCTCCGCCCCGGATCGACGTCGAGGATTTCGCAGTCGACATGGCCCCAGTCGCCGCTGAGCTGGAAGCGGTGGCCGAGGTCGAGGCCGAAGTCGTTTTTCATCAGCCATTCCTCGATCAGGTGCTGCGTCGTCAGCGCGCGCCAGATCTTTTCGGGCGGGTGCGGAATCTCGCGCTCCACGGTCACGCTGCGCACGTCGGTATCGGTCATTGATCCATCCTTCCCAGCAAATCTTCGAGATCGTCGAACCGCGCTTCCCAGAAGCGGTTCATGCGGCCCGTCCAGTCGACGAGCGGCGCGAGCGCGCGTTGCTGCGCGCTGTAATGCGTCTGGCGTCCCTCGTGCCGGTCGAGCACGAGCCCCGCCTGTTTGAGGATGCCGAGATGTTTGGACACCGCAGGCTGCGAAATGCCGGCGCCTGCGGTAAGCCCGCCGACCGTCTGCTCGCCGTCGAGGCACAATCGTTCGAAGATCGCGCGCCGGCTGGGATCGGCGAGCGCCTTGAAGAGAAGGTCGGGGGACGATTGCATTAATCCATAACTCCGTGGCTATGGATTTTCCCATAACCATTGAGTTATGAATATGTCAAGCCCGGCCCATCAGGCGGCGTCGTATCGCCGCCTTCCGCGTGTCGCCGTCATGCTGTGCGTATCTTTGAGCGCGGGCGTATGGCTGCGGATCGTCTCGACATGGTGCCAGTTCGCGGTGACCTTTTCGCGCGTCAGCTGCACCGACACATAGCCGCGATCCTGCGTGTTCGCCCATGCGAGCTGCGGCGAGGATGCGCGCAGTGCCGACACGCGCGTCGCATCCGAAATGCCCGTCGTATAGGCTTCGTACCCGGGCGAGGTCACGCTGTGCCCGCCGACCTCGATCCCGGCGGGGCGCCCGTCGTGCGACAGGTCGAACGCCCAGGCATTGTGGCTGTCGCCCGACAGGGTGACGAGGTCGGCATCGGCCCTTTGCGCCGCAGCGAGCAGGCGCGCACGCGCCGCCAGATAGCCGTCCCAGCTGTCCATGTTGAGCGGCAGCCCGGCCTTTGCCGCGAGCTGCGATATCTCGACGCGGCGCGTCACATAGTCGGGTTGATCGGCGCCGAACCAGTTACGCGATTCGGGCGGCGTGAACAGCGAACCCATCACGATCTGCTGCGCGCAAACCTGCCAGCGCGTGCCGCTCTTCACCGACTGGCCGAAACCGTCGAACAGCCATTTTTCCTGTTCCGCGCCCATCAACTGCCGCGCCGGGTCGCGATAGTCGGTCTCGGCGAATTGCTTCAAGGTCGCCGCGACGTCGCGCTTGCCGTCCAATAGGCCGTCGAGCTCGAACGGCTTGTCGCGCGCGGTGATGCGCGTTTCGGGCAGAAAGATCGTCGCAAGATCGCCCGCCTGATAGTGGCGCCAGCGCGTGTCCGCGACGGGCATCCATTCGCCATGCGCGCGTTCGGCCGCCGCTTCGCGCGCGCGCCAGTCGCCCTCGCCTTCATTGTGGTTTTCGGCGCCGCCCTTCCACACGTCATTGGCGAATTCATGATCGTCCCACTGCGCGATCACCGGGAACAGCTGGTGCAGCCGCTGGAGGTCGGGATCGCTGCGATAGGCGGCGTAACGCAGGCGATAGTCGGCGAGCGCGACGATTTCCTGCGTCGGCTGGATATCGCGTCCCGGCACGGCGTCCTTGAGCGAGGGATAATCGCCGACCTTATATTCGTAGAGATAGTCGCCGACATGCGCGACGAGGTCGATGTCACCGCGCGCCGCCGCATGGGCATAGGCGTTGAACCAGCCGAACGGCAGGTTCGAGCAGGAGAATAGCGCGATGGTGAAGGCGCTGGTCGGCCCCGCAGGCAATGTGCGCGTGCGGCCCGTGACCGACCTGGTCCCGTCGGGCGCGACGAAGCGATAATAATACCAGCGTCCCGGCTCCAGACCGTCGGCGACGATCTTTGCGGTGTGATCGCGGTCGCCCTTCGCCGTTACGCTGCCGCCGCCAGCGATCCGCGCGAAGTCGGGCGTTTCGGACAGTTCGGCGGTCAGCGCGCTGTCGTTCGCGGCGGCATAGCGCGTCCACAACATCACCGAATTGGCACCGGGCTCGCCGCTCGCAACGCCGTGGGTAAAGCCCTGCGCCATCATCGCGCGCGCGGCGCCGGGCAGCGACAGGGCCGCGAGCCCCGCGGTGCCGAGCTTGATCAGCAGGCGCCGGTCGATTTCGTTCCACAGCTGATGCATCGCATATCCTCCCGCGTCGCCGGGTCTGTGGCCGGTCTTTGTTACAGCTTTGCGCGCCCCTGCCCTAGCCGCTGATCCCGACCGCAAGCAGCAGCAGCATGAACCAGATCACCGCGAACAGGCTGAAAAACAGGAGCAATGTCCCGCGTACAAGCGATCCGAAGCGCGACGAGCGATAGGCGCCGCGAAGCTGCCGGTACATGTGGAAGGGGACATAAAGCATCGCAAAGAAGGTCGCGGTATCGCCAAGGATCGTCAGGTTCAGAAGCCGCACCACGACGAACAGCAGCAGCATGAACGAGATCGAGTAAGTGACGAAAACGAAATGATCATAGGTGTGGAAACGGCGGCTGAACGGAAAAAGCAGCCACATGAAAGGCAGCGACAGCGGGATCAGCGCCCAGGCGAATTTATAGGCGTTC
>JAFAED010000290.1 GCA_023424275.1 Pseudomonadota bacterium
GCACCGACAGCGTCGACAGCGGCGTCCCCAGCTCGTGCGCCGCGCCCGATGCGAGCAGGCCCATGCGCACGATATGATCTTCCTCGGCGGCGCGCTGACGGCTCGCCGCGAGCGCCGCGTCGCTGTCGCGCAGGTTGCGGTTGATCCGCGTCACGAATGCCACGAACAGCACCGCGATCAGCAGGAAACAGACAAAACTGCCTTTCAGATACAGCCCCATCGGATCGGCGGCATAGGCGGGCGGCAGCAGGAGCGGGGTCGGATCGACGCGCAGCGCGGCGAGCGCAGCGAGCGCCGCGACGACGATCCCCCACGACGATCGCGGCGTCAGCAGGATCGCACCGATCACGACTTGCAGCAGGAACAGCGAGGCAAAGGGATTGGCGAGCCCCCCGCTATGGTGAAGCTGCCAGCAGAGCGCGGCGACGTCGAACAGCAGCACCGCAGTCAGTTCGGCATTGGTCACCGCGCGCCCGCGGCGGAGCAAGGCGATGCTCGCAAAGTTGATCGCGATCAGCACCATGATCGCGGCCAGCAGGGGCGCGTGCGGCAGCGATATGCCCATCGGCCCGCTGACGATCCCGATCGTGGCAAGCTGTCCCCCCACCGCAATCCAGCGCAGCTGGATCAGCAGCGTCATGTTGCGGCGTCCGGCGGGCGCTCTGGCCGGAGCGGCCGATGGGATCGTGGGACCGGTCATCAGTCGCGGATACGCCACAGCCGCCGCGCAAAAAAGAGGCTGAGCGCACAAAGCGCGAACCAGGTCAGCGCATAGACCAGATGATTGTCGCGAAAGCGCACGACGGTCAGCCCGCCGACGGGATAGCCGCCGGGGTTCGGCGCCGCATCGGCATCGACGAAATAGGGTGCCGTCCGGCCCAGCCCCCGCGCCTTCGCGATCGCCGCGACATCGCGCGAGAACCAGCGGTCGGCCGCCGGGTCGTTCGAGCGGAGAAAGGCACCGCCGGGTTCGGTGACGCGCAAGAGGCCGGTCACGGTCGCCGGACCTGCAACATTGCCCGCCGCGCGCGACCTCGCATCGCTGCGCCCCTTGGGAACGAAGCCGCGATTGACGAGCAGCGTGAATTGCGGCGTTTCGAGTGGGGTCAGGACCCAATAGCCGGGACCGCGATCGGTCACCGCCTGCACCAAAGTTTCGCGGTCATGTCGGAAGCTGCCCGTGGCCGTTACCCGTCGATAGCCGTCGGCCTTCGCGTCGATTTGGGCCCAGCTGTCCGGCCCTGGCGACGCAACCGGCGCGGCATGGATCCGCGCGTCGACCGCCGCGACCAGTTCGTGTTTCCACGCGCGCCGTTCGATCTGCCAGACGCCGAGCGCCGCGAAGCCGATCGCTGCGATCAGCGCCGCGGCGGCAAAGGCCGCGCGGCGGGTCTTTGTCACGGAATCTGACTCGTCGACTGACTCGTCGGTTCGTGCGGCATCGGCATCATATTGGTGTTGAGGTGGTGCATCACCCACAGCGAGCCCGCGAGCATGATGACGACGACGATCACTGTGAAGATCAGCGAGGTCAGCGACCAGCCGCCCTCGGCCTTCGGCGTCATATGGAGGAAGAAGACCATATGGACGACGATCTGCACCACGGCAAAGCCCATGATGATCGCGCCCGTCGCCCCGGCGCTCAGCGGCATCGTCATCACCAGCCAGAAGGGGATGGCGGTCAGGATCACCGACAGGACGAAACCGATGACATAGTCGCGCATCGACGCGTGCGGCATCTCGATCTCGTCGTGACCGTGCGCAGCGTGAGGATCGGCGCTCATCGCAGCACTCCCATCAGATAGACAAAGGTGAAGACGCCGATCCACACGACGTCGAGGAAGTGCCAGAACATGCTGAGGCACATCACGCGGCGCTTGTTCGCCGCGATCAGCCCATGCTTCGACAGCTGGAACATCAGGGTAACGAGCCAGATAATGCCGAAGGTGACGTGCAGCCCATGCGTGCCGACCAGCGTGAAGAAGCTCGACAGGAAGGCGCTGCGCTGCGGCGTCGCGCCGATTTCGATCAGGTGGTGGAATTCGTAAAGCTCGATCCCGAGGAAGGCGAGCCCGAACAGGCCGGTGATCGCGAGCCAGATCTGGACGCCCTTCACCTTGCCCTGCTGCATCTGGAGTACCGCGAAACCGTAAGTGATCGACGAGAAAAGCAGCATCGCGGTGTTGAGCGCGATCAGTTTCAGGTCGAACAGATCCTTCGGCGCGGGTCCGGCGGCATAGCTGCCGCCAAGCACCGCATAGCAGGCAAAGAGGATCGCGAAGATGAGGCAATCGCTCATCAGGTAGATCCAGAAGCCCAGCATCGTGCTGTGCCCCTCGGGATGCGCATGCTCGTCGAGGTCGTAGAACTGGACGGGTTCGTCGGCGGTTATGGTCTTGGCACTCATCGGATCAGGCTCCGGCCGCCAGCTGGCGGGTGCGCGCTTCCTCGACTGCGGTGACCGTGGCCGCCGGAATGTCGAAATCGCGCTTATAGTTGAAGGTGTGATAGATCGCGCCGACGATCGTCGCGGCAAAGCTCAGCGCGACGAGCCACCAGATGTGCCAGACCAGCGCGAAACCCATGACGAGGCAGAAGCCCGACAGGATCATGCCCGTACCGGTGTTGCTCGGCATATGGATGTCGCGATAGCCACCCGTCGGCCGCTGATGCCCGCGCGACTTCATATCGTACCAGGCGTCGAGGTCGTGGATCACCGGCGTGAAGGCGAAATTATAGTCGGGCGGCGGCGAGCTGGTCGCCCATTCGAGCGTGCGGCCGTCCCACGGATCGCCGCCCGTCGTGTCGCGCAATTCCTTGCGGCGCCAGATGCTGACACCGAACTGGACCAGCATCGCGCCGATGCCCGCGGCGACGATCAGCGCGCCGATGCCGGCGATGACGAACCATATCTGCAGGCTCGGGTCGTCGAACACGCGCATCCGCCGCGTCACGCCCATCAGGCCGAGGATATAGAGCGGCGTGAAGGCGACCCAGAAGCCGACGACCCAGCACCAGAAGCTGACCTTGCCCCAGAAAACGTCGAGCTTGTAGCCGAACGCCTTGGGCCACCAGTAGTTGATCGCCGCGAACAGGCCGAACAATACGCCGCCGATGATCACATTGTGGAAATGCGCGATCAGGAACAGCGAGTTGTGCAGCACGAAGTCGGCGGGCGGCACCGCGAGCAGCACCCCGGTCATGCCGCCGATGACGAAGGTCAGCATGAAGGCGATCGTCCACATCATCGGCAGTTCGAACCGGATGCGGCCGCGGTACATGGTAAAGAGCCAGTTGAAGAGCTTGGCCCCCGTGGGGATCGAGATCACCATCGTCGTGATGCCGAAGAAGCTGTTGACGCTGGCGCCCGACCCCATGGTGAAGAAATGGTGCAGCCACACGATGTACGACAGGATCGTGATGCACACCGTCGCATAGACCATCGACGTATAGCCGAAGAGCCTTTTGCCCGAGAAGGTCGAGGTGACTTCGGAGAAGACGCCGAACAGCGGCAGCACGAGGATGTAAACCTCGGGATGGCCCCAGATCCAGATCAGGTTCACATACATCATCGGCGATCCGCCGAGGTCGTTGGTGAAGAAGTTGGTCCCGACATAACGGTCGAGGCTGAGCAGCACGAGCGTCGCGGTCAGGATCGGGAAGCTCGCGACGATCAGGATGTTCGAGCAGAGCGAGGTCCAGGTGAAGACGGGCATCTTCATCAGCCCCATGCCGGGCGCGCGCAGCTTCAGGATCGTGACGATCAGGTTGATGCCCGATAACGTCGTGCCCACCCCGGCTATCTGCAGCCCCCAGATATAATAATCGACGCCGACGTTCGGGCTGTAAGCGATCCCCGACAAGGGCGGATAGGCGAGCCAGCCGGTCTGCGCATATTCGCCGACGAACAGCGAAATCATCGTCAGCACCGCGCCCGACGTCGTCATCCAGAAGCTGAAATTGTTGAGGAAAGGAAAGCTGACGTCGCGCGCGCCGATCTGCAGCGGCACGATATAGTTCATCAGGCCGGTGATGAACGGCATCGCGACGAAAAAGATCATGATCACGCCATGCGCGGTGAACACCTGGTCATAATGATGCGGCGTGAGATAGCCCTCGGACCCGCCGAATGCCAACGCCTGCTGCAGGCGCATCATGATCGCATCGGCGAAACCGCGCAGGAACATGATGAGGCCGAGGATCATGTACATGATCCCGATGCGCTTGTGATCGACGGTGGTGAACCACTCGGTCCACAAATAACCCCAGAGGCGGAATTTGGTAATGAGGCCGAGCACGGCGATGCCGCCGAGGACGACGCCGATGAAGGTGACGACGAGGATCGGCTCGTGCAGCGGCAGAGCCTCGAGCGACAGCTTGCCGAGGATCGGACCGGTTTCGGGTGCGGGATGCGGGATGGTCATATTGATCTCGGGCTTTTTCAGGACATCGGGCGTTCGGCGGCGACGGGTGCGCGCAGCGCGGTGCGTTCGGGCTTGCTCGGGTGGGGAAGCCCCTCGCCCTTCAGTTTCCCGGGCGTGACCGGCTTCGCGTCGGGGCGGTCGTTCGACATGACGGGCGCGCTGCAATAAGCCGCGACATAACGCATGCTCCAGCGGGCGGCATCGACCGTGCCGCGCGCCGCGAACTTGTCATAGGTGACCTGCCGAACGTTGCCGATGCCCGCGATGCCCGCGCCGCCCTGGGCGTCGAGCGCCATCATGTCGTGCATGCACATCTTGCCGGGCTCGACGCACATGTTGACCACCGCGTCGAACAGC
>JAFAED010000349.1 GCA_023424275.1 Pseudomonadota bacterium
CGAGATGTGGCTGGCGCCGGCCGGCCATCGCTATCATGGCGAGGCAAAGGGCGGCGCGGTTCGTTATATCGAGGTGGAAATTCCCGCGGCACGGCTGACGATCGCGCCCGACACGCGGGCGCTTGCAGGGCATTATGACATGGCGCTGGCCGCCCTTGTCCGCGCCTTGCTTGCCGGCGATGCGGGCGCCGCCGATCCGCTGGTCACGATCCTCGGCAAGACGCTCGATGCGATGCCGGGGCGCCCTGAATCGTCCGCCATGGTTCAGCGGATCAACGACCTGATGGCTTTCATCCAGACCCAGCTCGAAGTGTCGCTGTCGGTCGAGGAGATGGCGGCCGAGGTCGGGATGTCGGTCAACAGCCTGATCGTCCATTTTGCGCGCGCGACAGGCTATACGCCGGCGCAATATATGCTGCGCCAGCGGTTGCGCCGCGCCTGCTGGTTCCTGATAAACCGCCCGCTGTCGGTGGCAGAGATCGCGTTCGCGACGGGCTTTTCAAGCCATGCGCATCTGTGCGCCATTTTTCGCCGCAAGCTTGGCATGTCGCCCGGTGAGTGGCGCCGCCGCCATGTCGCGGCCATCGTTCCGCCGCTGTGGGAGGAATAGCGGGCTGGTTCAGTAGGGTTTGCTTGCGGCGATTGCTGCGCTTGCCGAACTTTCCCCGGGTTAATCGCGGGGGCGCAGCAGGCAGCCGCTGGCACCGGCATAACGCGCGCTGCGCGACGCCAGCAACGGAACGCTGCCGGTGACCGTCTTCGTCGCCGGATCCTCGCTCAGCGAGACCATCTCCATTCCGGGTTCGAAATCGCTCTGGCAACTGTCCAGACTGCGCCCCTGAACATAACGGCACGAACAGCCGACGCGCGCGGCATAGGCGGATCCGAGTTCGGCCTGCGCCTTGAACGATGGAAATTTCCAGATCGCGAAGATGGCGACCAGCACGGCCAGCGCGATCGCCCACGGTAGGCAACCGCCCCAGCGGCTCGGCTTTTTCAGGGAGGGCGCGGGGGGCGACGCGGGGTTCGGGGGTGGCGGCGCGGCGGCCGGCGTCTCGCCCGTTGAAGGCCCGGTCGGATTGATGTTATTCACTCGCGCCATGATCACGAAAAAACGGCTGCTGGCAAGTGCTGCCCTCGCGATGCTGGGCATCTGGTCGCTGACGCAGGCGGCTGGGCAGGGGAATATGGCGCCCGCAGCGCCCGCGCCGAAATTCGGTGCGTCGCTCGACGGGGTTGCGGCGGTCGATACGCCGCAGCCGCTTCCCCAGCTGCCCGCCGCGATCCGGGGGCATGCCGATGCCCTGTTCGCCGATGCCGACGACGTCGGGCAAACGCGCGCGCTCCTCATATTGCGCGACGGCGTGCCGATCTACGAACGCTATGCCGCGGGCTTTGGCCCCGACTCGAAACTGATCAGCTGGTCGATGGCGAAAAGCATCACTGCGGTGCTGACCGGCTTTCTGGTCGCCGACGGCCAATTGTCGCTCGACGGACCGGCGCCGGTCGAAGCCTGGCAGCGCAGCGGCGATCCGCGCGGTGCGATTACGCTGCGGCACCTGCTCCATATGTCGTCGGGGATCGAGCATGTCGAAAATGGCGATCCGATATGGGAGGGCGATACCGTCACGATGCTGTTCGGCAGCGCCGCCGGCGATATGGCGGCTTTTGCCGAGGCCAAGCCCGCGGCGGCGCAGCCCGACGAAATTTTCAATTATAGCTCGGCGACCAGCGTCATCCTGTCCGACATCATCGCCAATACGCTGACCCCCTCGCAAAATCCCGCCGCGCGCCGCGACGCGATGCAGGGTTTCATCGGCGGGCGACTGATCGAACCGCTCGGCATGACCAGCCTGACCCCCGAATATGATGCGAAGGGCACGATGATCGGCGGATCGATCATGCACGCGACGGCACGCGACTATGCGAAGTTCGGCGAGTTCCTGCGCAATCATGGCGTGGTGGACGGTCAGCGGTTGCTCCCCGAAACATGGATGAAGTTCATGCTGACGCCCTCGGCGAACGATGCGGGTTATGGCGGGCATATCTGGCTCAATCGCCGGCGTCCCGCGGGGGTAACCCCGGCGCTCTGGCCCGACCGCGGCCCGAACGACCTGTTCGCCTGCATCGGGCATCAGGGGCAATATATCATCGTGTCGCCATCGCAGCGGGTGACGATCGTTCGGCTCGGCGTGACGACCGACGACCAGTTTCCCGAACTGCGCCGGCATCTGGCCGATCTTACGGCTGCATTATAGCAGGAAATCCCCGACGACGGTCGTGACGCATGTCCCGGTGAGCTCGACCATGTCGCCGTCGAGTCGGCATCCGACATGCCCGCCGCGCGCGCTCGCCTGATAGGCGGCGAAATGATCGCGGCCGAGGCGCGTCGTCCAATAGGGCGTCAGCACGCTGTGCGCCGACCCCGTCACCGGATCCTCGGGGATACCGGCGCCGGGCGCGAAGGCGCGGCTGACGACATCGGCGCCCGACGGGTCGCCCGCGCCCGGTGCGGTCGCGATATAGAGGATATCGCCTTCGCTGAGCGCGGCGAGGTCGGGCGTCAGCGCGCGGACTTCTTCGGCGCTGCGATAGACGATCAGCGCATAGCCGCCATCGTGCCACAGCGTCTCGGTCACGTCGCCGCCCATCGCGCGTATGATGTCGGGCATCGGCTTTGCGACGGGGCGATAGGCCGGTAGTTTCATGCGATAGCCGTCGTCTTCGCCATTCCGCGCGACCGTCAGGCGGCCCGCCTTGCGCGTGCGGAAATGCATGTCGTTGCGCCATTGCGCCGCCGAGAGGAGGACGTGCCCGCTCGCAAGCGTCGCATGGCCGCAGAGCGCGACCTCGATCGTCGGGGTGAACCAGCGCAGCTCAT
>JAFAED010000361.1 GCA_023424275.1 Pseudomonadota bacterium
GAACAGGGTCGCGCCGCGCTGCTGAAGGCCGCGCGCAACCCCGACACGATGCTGGCGGGCCGAATCGGCGAACTCGTCACGCAATTCGGCGCGATGCTGGGTGAAGATGCCGGTATCAAGCGCACGCTCAATCGCTACGCGCGCCGTGCCGTCGTCGGCATGGTGGACAGTTATGGCGAGGCGGCGCTCAAGCTCGTGTCCGACACGATCCGCGGCTGGGATGCCAAGACGATCACCGACCGGCTCGAAAATGCCGTCGGCGACGACCTGCAATATATCCGCATCAACGGCACGCTCGTCGGCGGCCTCGTCGGCGTACTGATCCACACCGTCGATGTTTTGATCTAGCCATCCAATTTTCGTCATTCCCGCGAAAGCGGGAACCCAGTTGCGACGTCTGCCCGCTGGGTTCCCGCTTTCGCGGGAATGACGAGGTTGGTCAGATTAAACTCGCCAGCCCTTCGCGAAAACTCGGATAGCGGAGGCTCCAGCCAAGCAGCCGTTTCGCCTTGCCGTTCGCGACGCGGCGGTTTTCCGCGTAGAAGGCACGCGCTGCGGGCGAAAGCCCGGCTTCGTCGAGCGTCTGGAGCGGCGGCAGCGAAGCGCCGAGCATCGCGCAACCCCATTCGACGAGCCGGTTCTGGTGGCAGGGTTCGTCGTCGGCGAGGTTATAGACACCCGCTGGCCCGCGGAAGGACGCGATGACCCCGCCCGCGATGTCGTCGATATGGATACGGCTGAACACCTGACCCGGCAGGTCGATCCGGTGCGCGCGGCCTTCGGCGATGCGATCGAGGATCGAGCGGCCGGGGCCATAGATGCCGGGCAGGCGAAAGACGCGCATGTCGCCGCGCAGCGCGCCCCATGCCGCGTCGGCGGCGTTGCGGTCGGGGCGGCGGCCCTTGATGGGCGCGCTTTCGTCGGCCCACGCACCGCCGGTGTCGCCATAAACGCCTGTCGAGGACAGATAGCCGGTCCAGATCGCGGGGGCGAGCGCGATGGCATCGCCATAGCGGGCGAGGACGGGGTCGTCGCCCGCGACCGGCGGCACCGACGACAGGATGTGCGTGGCGCTGCGCAGCGCGGCCAGAACCGCACCCTCGTCGCCGAATGCGATACTGTCCGCGCGTCCGTCCTGCGTTGTGCCCGCAACATCCCAACCGCGCGCGCGCAGCCGCCCGGCGAGGTGGCTCGCGGCATAGCCCATTCCGAAAATCAGCATCTGTCCCATCGCGCGCCTTATTGCGTGCGATGCGGCGCAAGCCTAGGACAATTAGCAATCATTTTTCCCGTTTGTGCTGAGCTTGTCGAAGCACCGTCCTTCCTTCGGCGTCGTCAGAAGAAAGAACGGCCCTTCGACAAGCTCAGGGCAAACGGTACTTGTCAAAGGCATCATTGACGCATGACCGACGCCTCTTCCACACCCGCCATTCCCGTCACCATCCATCGCGGCGATTATCGACCGCCCGAATGGCAGATCCCCGACATCATGCTCGATTTCGCGCTGGGGATCGACGCGACGAAGGTCGGCGCGACGCTCTCGGTCGAACGCCATGCCGATACGCCGGTATCGCTGGTGCTGCGCGGCGACGGGCTGACCGCCGATGCGGTGCGCGTCGACGGCGAGGTGTGGAACGACTGGCGGATGGACGGCAGCGACCTGATCGTCGATCTGGGTGAACGGACAGCGGCGACGGTCGAGGTCGATACGCTGATCGACCCCGCATCGAACACCCAGCTGTCGGGCCTCTATGCGTCGAATGGCATGCTCTGCACCCAGTGCGAGGCCGAAGGCTTTCGCCGCATCACCTTCCATCCCGACCGGCCCGATGTGCTCAGCCGCTACAAGGTGCGGATGACCGGCGACAAGGCGCAATTCCCGATCCTGCTGTCGAACGGCAATTGTATCGATCAGGGCGAAGCGGGGAGCGATCATTGGGCGCTATGGGAAGATCCGTGGCCGAAGCCCTCCTATCTGTTCGCGCTCGTCGCGGGCGATCTGGTCGTCAACAGGGACCGCTTCACGACGATGTCGGGGCGCGAGGTCGAACTCGGCATCTGGGTCCGCGGCGGCGATCAGGACCGGACCGGCCATGCGATGCAGGCGCTGAAGGACAGCATGAAGTGGGACGAGGAGGTCTATGGCCGCGAATATGACCTCGACCTGTTCAACATCGTCGCGGTCAGCGACTTCAACATGGGGGCGATGGAGAACAAGGGCCTCAACATCTTCAATACCCGCTATATCCTCGCCGATCCCGACACCGCGACCGACCTCGACTATGACGGCGTCGAGGGTGTCGTCGCGCATGAATATTTCCACAACTGGTCGGGCAACCGTGTCACCTGCCGCGACTGGTTCCAGCTGAGCCTGAAAGAAGGCTTCACCGTCTTTCGCGACCAGAATTTCTCGGCCGACATGGGATCACCGCCGGTCAAGCGGATCGAAGATGTCCGCCTGCTCCGCGCCGCGCAATTCCCCGAGGATGCAGGGCCGCTTGCGCATCCGATCCGCCCCGACAGCTTTCAGGAAATCTCGAACTTCTACACCGCCACCATCTATAACAAGGGTGCCGAGATCATCCGTATGATGGCGACGATGGTCGGTCCCGAACGCTTCCGCAAAGGCACCGACCTTTATTTCGACCGCCATGACGGCGAGGCCGCGACGTGCGAGGATTTCGTGCGCGCGATCGAGGATGGTGCGGGCATCGACCTGACGCTGTTCCGCCGCTGGTACGAACAGGCGGGGACGCCGCGCATCGCCGCGCGGATCGACACCGATGCCGCGACGGGCGAACGCATGCTGTACCTGTCGCAGACGGTCCCGCCGACGCCGGGGCAACCCGACAAGCAGCCGATGCTGATCCCGCTGCGTATCAAGGCGTTCGATCTCGACGGCGGGCACGGGGAGGAGGCCGAGCAACTGGTGCTGCTCGACCGCGCCGAACTCGCGGTGCCGCTCGGTCCATATCGCAGCCGGCCGATGCTCTCGATCAACCGCGGTTTTTCGGCCCCGGTGATCGTCGATTTCGCGCGCGAGGAAGGCGAGCTTGCTTGGCTCGCGGCGCACGACGACGATCCGTTCGCGCGGTACGAGGCGTTGCAGCAACTCATCCTCGACACGCTCGTCGCAGCCGTGTCGGGCGAGCGCGGCGACCATGGTGCGGTGATCGAGGCGGTCGCGCAGACGCTGGCGGGCCGTGCCAGCGATCCGGCCTTTGTCGCCGAGGCGGTGTTGCTGCCGAGCGAAGCTTTCATCGGCGATCAGATGGTGACGGT
>JAFAED010000412.1 GCA_023424275.1 Pseudomonadota bacterium
GCATTGTGGTTTTGCCGGTTTCGTTCTCGGCGCGGATCACAGTTAGATTCCGCTCGGGATCGGTCGAGAATTCGATTTCGAGATCGCGAAGCAGCCGAAAATTCTCAAACTTGGCACGCAGCAGCTTCATTGCCCCGCCTCCGTGAGCTTGGTAGCAAGATCGACGCCGAGGGTGTTGATCTGCGCCGCGATATCCTGCTTCACATTGCGCGTAGCAAAGCGGTGCTGTCGCTCGATATCGACGATTTCGGCAACCGTCTCGCAGACATCGTCCGCATAGCCTGGATAGCGCGGTTCGACCTTTCGCGCTTCTTCCATAATAATTTCGACAACTCGCTGAGTATCCATAACCCCCCTCCGTCAGACATATACCATCGCCTGCATTTCTCTGAGCATTGGCAATGGCCCGTCCGCCGCGCCGTAGTTGCGCGCTAGTCGCGCAAATTCTTCGACTCGCTTCAGTTCACCCTGAACAAGTTGCCGCGCATCGGGGTCCGCGACAAGCTCTCTCGGCGGCATCGCGACAAAATCATGGATAACGCCATGGTCTTTGCCAATCGCGTCGCAGCGGCGAAGAATGCGCCCGCGCCGCTGCACCCATTGCCGCTCGACCGTCGTGCTCGCGAGGATGAAGGCGCGCTTGATTTCGGGCACGTTGACGCCCTCGTCGAGAACGCGCTTGGCGGTGAGGAGCTGGATCTCTCCGCGTTGGAAGCCGGCAAGAATACGGGAGACTACCGCCCGATTGCCTGTCTCCTCCGCCGTGAGCTGATGAAAGAGGAGACCGCGTTCGCGCAGCAAGCCATTGACGTCGTCGAGTTGTCCAGGGGCTTTGTCGGTCGCATAGATCAGATCGTAGCGGATATCGGCTTTGGGAACTGCGTCGATGAGCTGCGCGAGGGCGTCGATCTTGCCTTTGGCGCGTTCCACGACAAGCCGGCGACGGCGCAAAAGATCGTCGAGCTGCGGATCGGAAACTTTGGCCTCGAGCTTCCAAGAAAGCTTTCGAATCTGGTCGGAAAGCGCACTGAATTCCTCCATCTCTTCCTGATCCAGCGCCACACGGTGTACATGATAATCATAGGGCACCAAGCAGACCCCAATTGCTTCGTCGAGCGTGAAGCTGAAACAGGGATCGCCGAAGAAGCCAAATAGTTGGTCGGTGCCTTCGGGGTCATATTGGCGGATCGGCGTCGCCGACAGGCCGAGGCGATATTCGAAATAGTCGGGGGGCTGCTTCAAGAAGCGCGGCGAGCCGAGATTGTGCATTTCGTCGGCGATGAGGACGCGCGGGACGTTGAGCCGAGACATTGCGGATGCAAAGGCGGGATCAGTCAACGTATCGTGACTGACGACAAGGATTTCGGTGTCCGAGAGGCCGAGGGCGAGCCGCCGACCGGCGTCGGCAATCTCGCGCCGACGGCCCGCGGGCCCGCCCGCTGCCGTGAGATTGCGCGGTTCGACGCCGAAAAGACGGGCCTCTTCACACCATTGCATGACCAGCGGGATATAGGGCGCCGCGATAACGATGAGCATCGGACCGCACTGCGGGCGAAGTTCGTGGCACGCGATCAGCGATGTGAGCGTTTTGCCCGAGCCCGTAGCCATTGCGAGGATACCGCGCCCGCCCGCGGCAAGCCACGCATCGACCGCGAGCCCCTGATGCGAAAAGGGCCCGTCGCGCCAAATCAGCCAATCGGGGATGTGGAAGCCCGCCAGCTCGGTCGGCCCGTCGCCGTCGATGGCGACAGGGGCGTCAGGCACAGCTCTGTCGCGCCGGCTCACCCGATGCCACAGCGCTTCAGCATCGGCTTCAGTCGGACGCCTGCCCGTCCCATAACTTTTCAATAGCTCGTCTTGGACTGCGCGCGGCAACTTGATGACGACGCAGTCTTCGTCGTCATCGTCCCAGAGGTCGTTGAACTCGTCACGCAGACGCTGCTCGGTTGCGCACTGGCACGGATCCATCCAGGCGCGCGCCAGCGCGATTTGTTCCTTGTTGCGGCGAAGTCCGGCGCCGGTCATATTGCCCGAGCCGTGGAAAGCGGCGCGCTGCCCTTCGATATTGAGGATCCACACTTTGGGATGAAACAAGCCATCCTTGAGAAAGGCGAAACGGATATCCAGGCGGCGCTCGCGAACGAGCCAGGCGAGGCAGCGGAGCGTGTGCTCCGACAAGGCGTCGGCATCGGGCCAGCTTCCGGAGAAGCTCGCCTCAAGAAGCTTTTCCGGATCGAGCCCATCACGGAGAGCTTCCTGGTCGCCGGGCGTGATAAAAGGGCTGACGATGAGCCGCATCGGCGCCTCGGACTTCTCTAGGAAGCCCGCAAGTCCCGGCGCGATCTCAGCGAGCGACGAACTCGCGAAAAATCCCATCATACAATCGAGCGATGACGAGACTCCGATCGCGGGCACGAGCGCCGGCAATATGTCATCGCCCGGCAGGATGAAAATCGGCGGCGCGTCTTCGAGCGCGGCGACGATCTGCCTCTTATTCTCAATGCTCGCCATATAACCTCGTTGCCATATGCTCACGAGTGGATAACTCCATCCTTAGTCCGACGTGACGTCCGATCGCGCACCACAAAAAGTGGCAAGCGGCGGCGCCCGTCAAACCGCAGTGGACCCTCGTCACCAGACCCCGCCCCAGCGTTCGTAACGGCCTTTGGGATCGTGGATCTTCGAGAGGTCCGGCGACGAGGCGGTGGAGAGAATGCGCTTCGCAAGTGCCGCGAGCGATGCGGCGGCGCCGGGTTTCCAGCCATGCTGGATGGCCCAGCTTTTGATCATGTCGGAGTCGGCTTGGTGCCCTTTGGCGCGAAGAATGCGCAAGAATTCGGTCGCGATCTCTTTGTCTCCGGCGTGCATGTCCGACTGGCTGAGGTTGATCCGCGCCGAAAGCGCCTCGAACGCGCCGACGATGACCGCATCGCCGATCAAAGGCACCGGTGCTTGGGCGGTTGTCGCCCCATGCACGGTGGGGTTCCATCGTGCCGTCCAGGCATCGATCATATTGGCCCGGTCCGGAACGACGACGATGCCCCTGAGCTGTCGCAGCGCATCAACGCTCTCAAGCAATTCATCCTCAGCATAGAAGGCCACAACCACGGTCGGCGAACTTGGCTGCCGGAGGGTCTTCAGGGTTTCGTGGCGGATATGGGCGCCCGAGCGTAACTTTACGACTTGGCCCTTGCGTAGCAGCTTCGCGTCGCTGCCGAGATGATCGACAAGAAAGCCGTCCTGCAACTCCTTTTTCGTATGCGTCAGCAAGATGATGCGCCGATCACCCATCGCTCCCAATATTCGCTCGGCGTAGGCGACCGCAATCACTAGCGACTGCGGGTCGTCGATATTCATAGGCACGATAATGCGCGTCGTCATGATTTTCTCCAGAGCGCGAACCGTCGCCCCTAGCCTCGATCTAATCGGAAGCGCGAACCCGGTCCATCCGCGAGCGACCCGCCGATCCAGATTGGCGTAAATTATTCGCCTCGGCCCAGCGCGATAGACTTCAAGCATTATTTTGCCGAGCCAAAGTGGGGGTCAAAAATGGCTCTGGGCTATCGCAGTCGAGACAATAGGACAAAGCTCTCGCGGCTCGCTGATCGCGAAGTCCGTTGACCCGGTGAAGCTTTCTCTCAAAACAAGCACGCGAGTTGGGGGAGTATCGCGATTCTAAACGCCTCTAGCGCGTTGGCGCTGAGGTCGAGTTAGGCGCCGATCTGCTTAATTTCGCCGAGCTGGAACTTTGCCGTCGCTGTCCCGCGACACCAGGCCCGGCTCGCGGGCGACAATTAAGGCCATAGGGGAGCTTGGTTTGCATGAAGAAAATCGAGGATTTGTTTCGTGCGCAGGCGGCAAGCCCGACCGAAACGGTCGGACTGTTCAATGGGGCCATCGGATTTCGGATTCCCGATTATCAGCGTCCATATGATTGGTCAGACGGGAATATCACCCGGCTATTCTCGGACTGCCTGAGCGGCTTTCATCGTCTAGGCTCGAGCGCGAGCGCCGACGCATTTACCTTCCTCGGCACCCTGATTCTTGTCGAGGAAGATAAGCAGGAGGCGTCGTTCAGCGGAACGTCCGTGGCGATCGTCGACGGCCAACAGCGCCTCACGACATTGACCCTCTTGGCATGCGCCCTCGTCGAGCGATTGACCCGGCTCGCGGCGGATATCGATGGTTTTAAGGTCAAAGCGCCTGTGCGCGCGTGGTTGAGAGCGGAGGTGGACGACTGGATCAGCGAACTCACCGAATGTGGGTTCGGCGCTCAAAAACTTAAAGGAAACAAGACTTTTCCCTTTCCGAGGATCGTGCGTAGCGGCGATCAGCGCGGTAAGTCGGCCGCGGAATCGGAATATCAGTCGGCACTCAGCAAATTCCTCAGCGCCTTTGCCGACTATGCCAATGGCGACCAACTCGACTTCGAACTTCCGGCGCTCGGTTCGGGCGCAGATGCGAAAAAGCTCGGCGAGAACTTCTTCCAGTTGACCAAGCTCTTGCGCGATCTCGACAATAAAGAATGGTATGAAAATGCCGAGTGCGACATCGTGCCGATCGACTGGATCGGCCGCTCTCAATATCGCGGATTGTTCGAACGCCTCGGCGATACGATCGCAGATGAGGCGGCTCAAAATGCGGCCATATCGAGTGCGATCCAGGCCTCGGAAACGCATTCGCTTGTCCGGACCTTATTGTTCTCGGCCTATTTTTCGCGTTGCGTCGTGCTGACGCGCGTTATCACAAGCGACGAAAGCGCCGCTTTCGATATTTTTGATGCGCTGAACACGACGGGCGAACCGCTGACGGCGCTCGAAACGCTCAAGCCGCGTGTGATCCAGTTCGAAAAGGACAAAGGCGGCTATGCCGGATCCGCCTCCGAAATTGCCTTCGGGCGGCTACACACACTTATCGATGAGGCGTATCCGCGCACCAGCGACAAGCAGAATGAGACAAAAGCGTTGGTCGTGAGCCTAGGCC
>JAFAED010000044.1 GCA_023424275.1 Pseudomonadota bacterium
CGTAGCTCAGATGGGAGAGCGCTGCAATCGCACTGCAGAGGTCAGGGGTTCGATTCCCCTCGGCTCCACCAGCGACCTCCTCCTGAAAATCCTTCGGTTGCGTCCTTACGATACGCCCTATTTGCTCGGGTTCAGCACCGCCCTGTGGCCTTGTATCGTCATTGTCCTCACGGTTTCCAGCAAGCGCCGATCGATCGCGACACCAACCAATATGGCGGCGCAAAGCACCGCGGCGACCGTCGCGAAAGGCCCGACGCCAAGATGGCGGAAGAGCTCGATGATCGGATAGTGGATCGCGTAGAGCGGGAATGAGAGCGCGCCGACAAGGGAAGAAAAGCGATCCTTGAAAGACTGCGCACCGGCTGCGATCAGCAGGGGACAGATAAGCACGACAAACAGCATATCCCACGCCAGGCCGAGTGGCAGGCCCAGCAATATGAGCGTCAGCGCCAATGTGGCCGTCCCGGCTGACGCACGGATCCTGAACCGGCAGCGGTAAATCGCAATTCCGATACAATAGGCGGTTATCACACGCGGGAGACCGCCCCAGAAAGTCTCCGCAACATAGCCGACCGCCACTTGGCCCAGCGAGGCACAATAGACAGCGAGCACGGCGGCCGATGTCATCGCAAGGGCGGACACGGCACGGGTAGACAGGCGGCACAGGATGAGCGCGTGAATGGCATTCGCGAGGATCTCGAAGAAAATCGACCACGCCGGCCGATTGAGTGGGTAGGGCCGATCAAGCCCCAGCGCAGGCACCAATGTCATTCCGGCCGCCAGCACGCCCAACGATGGGGTGGGGCCCCTCAAAGCAAAATAAACGGCTCCGATGAGTGTGCCGACGAAAATCGGCGCCCAAAGTCGCCGATAGCGTGCGATCACAAAGGAGGCCGGGCGCAATTGGCCGTCGCGGAGTTTCTCCTCATAAGTGCGGGTCATGACGAACCCGGAGAGCATGAAAAAGAAATCGACCGCCAAATAGGATCGGGCGAAAATTTCGAACCCGCCGAATTGCGTATGCAGGTGATAGCCGAGCACCAAAAGCGCGGCGCAACCGCGCATGGCGTCCAATTCGGTCAGCCGCTCGGCGGCGCCGGTTGGGATCGAATTGTGGTTTTCCCGCCGCATCGCGCGGTGACCTATCAGCTTATTGGTTAATACCCGCCTTCGAACCTGCGGCAGCGCGGCTATGGCTTGTAAACTCGGGGTATATGGACAGAGCAAGCCGAAGCTTATCGGGGGCGGGCAATCAACGCCGTTTCGCAAAGCCCTGTTTCTGCCCGGCCGGGCATGACGATCGGTTACGTGTTCCTTGCCGCATCATGGACTCGCCATGACGCGGCGTCGGACCTCGGGTCTGCGCCGGGTTCTCGTCAGCCCGCCGGCGGAGCGGGGTCGTGCGCTGCCGGTTTCGCCATCTGCCGGCGGACGGCAACCATGAAGCGGCTGCGCCAGAATGCGACGATCAACCCGAGGATGATGGCCCATGGCAGCAGCGCGGCACCGAGCGTCAGGATGAAGGTGAGCGCGGTGCTGCCGCTACGCATCAAGGTTTCGCCCGCGTCGGCGAAGGGATTTTCATGACCGATACCGGGGAGGCCGCCGTCGCTGACATAGTTGAAGGCGACGCTCGTCCAGGCGATGCGCGTTTCGCCGCTGCGGCGGGCTTCGCGTTCCGCGCCCATCTCACCGCGGAGCTGACTGATCTGCGCCAGCAGTTCGGCCCGCTCGCGCTTGTCGAGGCCGCCGGATTTCAACCGTTCCTCAAGCCGCGCGATCTCGGCCTCGGATCCGGCGCTGCGTTGCTGCGAGGCCAATATCTCGGTGCCGACATCTTCGCCGGCAACGCTGGCGTCGGCAAGAACGCCCTCGGCCTTTTCGACACTGGCGATCGCATTGGCGCCAAATTTGCGGGCGATGCCGGGGTCGAGTTTGAACTGCGTTTGCGCCTCGACAAGCTTCTCGTCGGTAAGCTGGTAGCGGACATCGACGATCCGGCAGCGCTGCACGCCAAGTGTTTCGCACGCGGCCGCATGTTCCTCCTGCACCTTGGCGATCCGGTCGTCGGCAAGGCGGAAGGCGTAGCTGTAATCGAAGGCGACGCCGGGCGCGGCTTCGATGCCGATCCTTGGCGTGGCGGCGGCGTCGGCCGCCGCTTCTTCGGCAACAGCTTCGGCGGCGGGGGTATCGGTCGTTGCAGCTTCTTCGGCCGTCTTTTCCGAACAGCCGATCAGGGCGAGCGCCATCGTGCCCGCTAAGAGCTTATTTCGCATGCAGATTCTCCCAAAACGCGACTCGTTGGCCGCGTGGGACGACATATCATAACTAAAGAGGTAGACAATAAAAATCAGGCAGCTTTGACGAAGCTGTCGAGCACCCTCTTGCTGCCGGCCTGATCGAATTCGACTTCCAGCTTGTTGCCGTCGATATCCATGATTTCGCCATAACCGAACTTCTCGTGGAAGACGCGCATCCCGATTGCGAGATCCGACCGCGCCTTGGCGCCGACCGATGCTGCGGGTCCCTTTTCGCTAGGCGCGGGAGCGCGCGTGATGGTCGATGAAGAGGCGAGCGCGCGCTGCCATGCCGGTCCGCGCGTCATGGTGCGCGCCGGCTGGCGTTCGGCGACATGGGCGAAGGGGTCGCCTTGCGCCGACCAGTTGGCGCGCCACAGGCTTTGCCCACCGCCGAAACTGTTTTCGCTGTCGACATGTTCGGGCGGAATCTCGGCGATGAAGCGGCTGGGGATGCTGCTCATCCATTGACCATAGATCCGGCGGTTGGCGGCGTGATAGATGCTCGCGCGCTGCCGCGCCCGGGTGATCGCGACATAGGCGAGGCGGCGTTCCTCCTCGAGGCTCGCAACGCCGCCTTCGTCCATAGACCGCTGCGAGGGAAAGACCCCGTCCTCCCATCCGGCGAGGAAGACATGGTCGAATTC
>JAFAED010000175.1 GCA_023424275.1 Pseudomonadota bacterium
CGACAACAGCATCAAGGTCGATCCGGCGACGGCCGGGATCGCGGTCGTCCTGCCCGAACCGGCGGTCAACGCCGCCTGGTCGCAATCGGGCGGCAATGCGTCGAAATCGATGGGCCACCCCGCACTGGGCGCGACGCGCAGCCAGTTGTGGCAGGCCAATATCGCCGGCAGCAACAACAAGCAGCGCCTCGCCGCCTCGCCCGTCGTTGCGGACAATCGCCTGTTCGTCGTCGGCACCGATGCGGTCGTCACCGCGCTTGCTGCCGACACCGGCGCGAAATTGTGGAGCGCGTCGATCGGCAGCACGGGCAAGGATTACAAGGATTCGCTGTTTGGCGGCGGCGCCGGGGTCGACGGGACCGTCGTCTATGCGACGAGCGGCGCGGGCGATGTCGCGGCGCTGAACGCCGCCGACGGAACGGTGATCTGGAAGGTAAAGCCCGCGGGGCCGCTGCGCGGCGCGCCGACGATCGCTTTCGGCGGCGTCTATGTCGTCAGCCAGGATAACCAGATTTTCGCGCTCAACGCGACCAATGGCGCGGTGCTGTGGCAGGCGACGGCGTCGCTCGAACCGGGCAGCGTCTTTGGCGCCGCATCGCCCGCGGCGGGGCAGGGCACGATCGTCGCCGGCTTCTCGTCGGGCGAGGTTCAGGCCTATCGTTACGAAAATGGCCGCGACCTGTGGGAAGATGCGCTGGCGCGCACCTCGATGGCGCTGTCGGTGTCGACGCTGACCGACGTCGATGCCGATCCGGTCGTCGACCGCGGCCGGGTTTTTGCGCTCGGGCAGGGCGGCCGCATGGCGAGCTATGAACTGCTCACCGGGCAGCGCAGCTGGGAAATTTCGATTGCCGGCATCTCGACGCCCTATGTCGTCGGCGAGTGGGTCTATGCGATGACCGACGACGGCAAGCTGCTGTGCGTCGCGCGCGGGACCGGCAAGGTCCGCTGGCTCCAGCAGCTCGCGCGCTTCCGGGTCGAAACCGAAAAGAAGAAGAAGGACCCGATCCGTTGGACCGGACCGATCCTCGCGGGCGGCCGGCTGATCGCGGTGAACAGCGAAGGGTCGTTGCAGGAATTTTCTCCGACCGACGGCTCGCTGCTGGGATCGACCGATTTCAAGACGCCCTTGTCGCAACCGCCGATTGTGGCGAACAATATTTTGTACGTCCTCGCGGACGACGGGAAGATCACGGCCTGGCGCTGATTTGGCGTCCGGGCCGGGGCGGCCCGGTGTAGGAATAGGGACATGTCGCGATTCGCGACGATTGCCATTGTGGGCCGGCCCAATGTGGGCAAATCGACGCTGTTCAACCGGCTGGTCGGCAAGCGCCTGGCGTTGGTCGACGACCAGCCGGGCGTAACGCGCGACAGGCGCGAAGGCGACGGCAAGCTGCTCGGGCTCGAATTCCGGATCGTCGATACCGCGGGGTTCGAGGATTATGACGCCGCGACCCTGCCGGGACGGATGCGCGTGCAGACCGAAAAGGCGGTGCGCGAAGCCGACGCCGCCTTGTTCATGATCGACGGCCGCGCGGGCGTGACCCCGCTCGACGAGGAAATCGCGCGCTGGCTGCGCAGCGAGGACACGCCGATCATTCTTCTCGTCAACAAGGCCGAGGGGAAGCAGGGCGAAAACGGCCTGATGGAAAGCTATTCGCTCGGTTTCGATAATCCGATCGCACTCAGCGCCGAACATGGCGAGGGCGTCGTCGACCTGTTCGACGCGCTGCGTCCGATCGTCGAGGCCTATGATGCGGCCGAGGCCGAGGCGTTTCCGGCGCCGGTAGACGGCGACGAGGATGAGGACGCGCCGCTCGGCCCGATGAAGCTGGCGATCGTCGGCCGCCCCAACGCGGGCAAGTCGACGCTGATCAACCGCATGATCGGCGAAGACCGGCTGATTACCGGACCCGAGGCGGGGATCACGCGCGATTCGATCCGCGTCGACTGGCAATGGGAAAAGGACGGCGAGGTCCACGAGATCCAGCTGTTCGACACCGCGGGCATGCGCAAGCGCGCCAAGGTCGTCGACAAGCTCGAGAAGCTCTCGGTCGCCGACGCGCTGCACGCCGTCGATTTCGCCGAAGTCGTCGTGCTGCTGCTCGACGCGACCAAGGGGCTGGAGGCGCAGGACCTGCGCATCGCCGACAAGGTGTTGCAGGAAGGGCGCGCGCTGATCGTCGCGCTCAACAAATGGGACATCGCCGAGGATCCCTCGTCATTGTTCAACGGCGTGCGCACCGCGCTCGACGACGGGCTCAGCCAGGTCAAGGGCGTGCCGGTGCTCAGCATCTCGGGCGCGACGGGCAAAGGTATCGACACGTTGGTCCGCGTTGCGTTCGAACAGCGCGAGATCTGGACCAACCGCGTGTCGACCGCGCGGCTCAACCGCTGGTTCGAAGGCGCGGTCGAGAATAATCCGCCGCCGGCGCCGGGCGGCAAGCGCATCAAGCTGCGCTATATCACGCAGGCGCGGACGCGGCCGCCGACCTTCGTCGTCTTCGGCTCGCGCACCGACAGCCTGCCGGGAAGCTATGAACGCTATCTGGTGAACGGCATGCGCAAGGAACTGGGGTTCCAGGGCGTTCCGGTGCGCCTGAATTTCCGCAATTCGCGCAATCCCTATGACGAGTGACGCATCGGCGCTGGTCGTCGATGCGCGCGGGATGCGCTGCCCCTGGCCCGCGCTGCGGCTGGCCCGCGCGATGCGTGAGGCGGCCGAGGTCGTGCTGATCGCTGACGACCCGCAGGCGGGGCGTGAAGTCGCCGCGCTGGCGACCGAACATGGCTGGCGCGTCGAAAACGATGCCATGGCGGATGGCGAGGAATGCTGGCGCGTTTGCCGCTGACCCAAAACGGGGCGTTCCCATCATCGGGCGGCCCGTACCGTAACGTCTTTTTTACCGAACTTGGGGCATGGATCGGCTGGGACCAGGACCGAATTGACTACCAAGGGACGGAACATTGGACGAAATGCTGGTCGATTGGGATGAGTTTCGCGCGACGCGCACCCAGCTGGGCGCCGCTTTCGTGCGGATTCTGGGCTATTTTCGCGAGGACGGCACCAAGTCGGTGGCGGCGATCGAGGAAGCCATGCGCGCGCGCGATGCGCGCGGACTCGTGATGCCCGCGCATACGCTGAAAAGCGAGGCGCGGCAGTTCGGCGGCGAAAAACTGGGTGCACTGGCCGAAGATATCGAAATGTTTGCGCGCCACTGCGTCGAAAGCCAGGTCAGCCCCGAAGAATATCTGCCGCGCGTCGTCGGCCTTCGTCCGCTGTTCGAGGAAACGCTGGGCGCGCTCGAGCGCGAAGCCAATCCGCTCGTGCAGCGTCGCCCCGCCGGTTTCGATCGGGCGGTCGGCTATTAATCGCCGGATATTTTCCGCATAGGCTGGAGCCGCCAGCGCGACAGGCTGCGCCAGATCCATTCGAGCGGACCGTATTGGAAGCGGTCGAGCCACGGTTTCGACCAGAGCAGCATGGCTGCCCACATGCCGAAGCAGAAGAGATAGAGCGCGGTGCGCCCGACGCTGCCGAACAGCCCCAGCCCATAGCCATAGAAGATCGTCGTCATGACGATCGATGTGACGAGATAGTTGGTAAAGGCCATGCGGCCCGTCGCCGCCAGCCGCGTTCGCACCATCTGGCTCGCCGCTGTCTTGATCAGCAACATGATGAGCGCCGCCCAGCCGACCGCCATCGTGACATCGAACGGCACCGACAGCGACAGCGATGCGCCAAAGGTCGAAACCGCGCTGAACCCGTTCGCATATTGATACCAGCCAAGGCCGACGAGCGGCGGCGTAGCGAAAAGGAAGCAGGTGAGCGCCCATTTGCGGTAGCGCGCCGCTTCCCATTCGCCGGTCAGCATCCGTGATTTGAACAAGGCCATGCCGATCAGCATCAGTCCCATCGTTTCCCACAGGAACATCAATGCCTGCACAAAGGGTTCGGCCGCCCTGGGGCCCAGCTTTTCGGCGACGATACTGCCATAATTGCCGAGGTGGGCTGCGATTTCCTTCGCATAGCCTGCGGAGTTCGGCCCCATGTCGGCGTTCAATTGGGCAAGGTCGCCCTGCATCTGCGCGGCCACCTCGGTCGGCAGCTTTCCAGCCTCTGCGAGCGCGACCATCAGCCAGAAGCTGCCGAGGATGGCGATCGCGATGACAAAAAAGAGGATCGCCCAGATGATCAGCGCCTTCACCGACAGGTTTCGGAAAGCAAACAGGATCAGCCCGCAGAGCGCGTAGAGGAACAGAATGTCGCCGAACCAGATGAAATAATAATGGATCAGACCGAAGAGGCCGAGCCAGAACATGCGCGAATAATGCGTAGCTGCGGCGCTCCGCCCATTCGTGGTGGCGCTTTCGATCACGAGGAGCGTGCTGGCCCCGAACAGGATCGAGAATAGGCCGCGCATTTTTGAATCGACGAAGACGAAGGTGAAAAACCAGGTCGCGAGATCGAGGTCGCCGATCGCTCCGCCCGCCAGCGGGTTGGTATAGGCCGAAAAGGGCAAGGCGAACGCGATGATGTTCATCGCCAATATGCCCATGACCGCGACGCCGCGGATCGCGTCGAGGCTTTCATATCGTGCCGGTGCCATGTTCATCCCGCTCCCCGATGGTCAGGGAGGAGGGGTATCGCGCAGGACAGGGAGCGTCGAGGGATTTCGGCGTCAACGAGTTATTGACATCTGTGTCAGTAATGCTATCTGCACAGCATCACCTGATTCGAACGAGAACAGCCATGACCCCGACCATCTTCTCCCACCCCGACCGCCAGATGCCGAAGTTCCGCCCGTTCAAGGCGTTCCAGCACTTCCGCAAGCTCATCAAGGACAAGGAAGATACCGAACAGGTCTTCCACATCTTTGAAAATCTGCCGCGCAAGGGGTTCATGGACGATGCGCGTGCTTTCGTCGAAAGTGATTTCGGCAAGAAGCTGATGGAACGCGAACCCTATCTCCCCGACCTGCTCGACGATCATGGCTGGATCGACGCGCTGCCCGAGGGCACGGTCGGTCACGCCTATGTCACCTTCATGCGCCGCGAAGGCCTGTCGGCCGCGGGCCTCGTCGCCGAGAGCGAGAAGATGGGCCGCCCGCAATATGACGACCAGGTGCAATGGTATTCGAACCGCCTGCGCGACACGCACGACCTGTTCCACATCCTGACCGGCTATGGCCGCGATGCGCTCGGCGAACAGTGCGTGCTCGGCTTCACCTATGGGCAGACGGGCAATTACGGCAATGCCTTCATCGCCTATGCCGGCGGTTATGAAGTGAAGCGCAGCATCAAGAGCGACGCGCCGGTGATGGGCGCGATCCGGCAGGGCCAGCGCCACGGCAAGGCGGCCAAGGCGATTATCGAGCAGGATATCCGCTCGCTCCTCGCCGAACCGCTCGACGCCGCGCGTGCGCGC
>JAFAED010000182.1 GCA_023424275.1 Pseudomonadota bacterium
ACGAAGGCCTGAAGCGCGAATATCGCGTGACCATCACCGCCAAGGATATCGACAAGCGCGTCGATGACGAGGTGAAGAGCATCGCCCCGACCGTCCGCATGCCCGGTTTCCGCCCCGGCAAGGTTCCGCCGAACCTGATCCGCAAGATGCATGGCCCGGCGCTGTCGGCCGACGCGCTCAACAAGGCGATCGACGCCGGCGTGCGCGACCTGATGGCGAAGGAAAAGCTGCGCCCCGCCCTCCAGCCCGCCGTATCGCTGGGCGAAGGGTATGAGACCGGCAAGGACGCCGAGATCACCGTCGCGCTCGAAGTGCTGCCCGACATCGAAACCCCCTCGATCGAGGGCCTGAAGCTCGAACGCCTGACCGTTCCCGCCGACGACAAGGCCGTGATGGCGAAGATCGAGGAATTCGCCGCGCAGATGAAGCGGTTCGAAGAGGCGCCGAAGACCAAGAAGGCCGCGACCGGCGACCAGGTCATCATCGACTTTGCGGGCAGCGTCGACGGCGTCGCCTTCGACGGTGGCACCGGCGAGGACATGGCGGTCGAAATCGGTTCGGGCCAGCTGATCCCCGGCTTCGAAGACCAGCTGATCGGCACCAAGGTCGGCGACGACAAGGTGCTGAAGGTCACCTTCCCTGACGAATATCCGGTCGAAACGCTGAAGGGCAAGCCCGCCGAATTCGCGATCACGGTGAAGGAACTCAAGGTTCCGGCCGCGTCGAAGATCGACGACGATTTCGCCAAGTCGCTCGGCCTCGAAAGCCTCGACAAGCTGAAAGAGCTGATGAAGGATCAGGTCGAGCAGGAACTGAACGGCCTGACGCGCACCTATATGAAGCGCAAGCTGCTCGACCAGCTCGCCGCTTCGCACGACTTCGAAGTGCCCCCGACGATGGTCGAGGCCGAGTTCAACCAGATCTGGCAGCAGCTCGAGCATGAGGCGAGCCACGAGGAAGATCCCGAAGCGGCGAAGGCCGAGCTGGAAAACGACCGTGACGATTACCGCAATATTGCGGTCCGCCGCGTTCGCCTGGGCCTGCTCCTGTCGGAAATCGGCCAGGCGCATGGCGTGCAGGTGTCGAACCAGGAAATGCAGCGCCTGATCGCGCAGGCTGCGCAGCAGTATCGCCCCGAAGACCGCACGCGCTTCATCGAATATGTGCAGCAGGACGCGCTCGCCGCAGCCCAGCTTCGCGCACCGCTCTATGAAGACAAGGTCGTCGACTTCCTGTTCGAAAAGGCCGAGATCAGCGACCGCGAAACCACCCGCGAGGAACTGGAAGCCGCGATCGAAGCCGACGACGACGGCCACGTCCATGGCCCCGGTTGCGGCCACGACCATGACCACGACCACAAGCCCGCCAAAAAGGCTGCCGCGAAGAAGCCGGCCGCCAAGAAGGACGCGGTGAAGGAAGAGGCCAAGGAAGAAAAGGCCGAAGCCCCCGCCAAGAAGGCGCCGGCGAAGAAGGCTGCGGCTCCGAAGGCCGAAGCCGCCGAAAAGCCGGCTGCCGAGAAGAAGGCTCCGGCGAAGAAGGCCGCTGCCAAGAAATAAGCCTGATCCAAGGCGACGCAAAAGGCCGGGTGGAGCGATCCACCCGGCCTTTTTGTTGTGCGGTCAGCGGATTTGAAGCTGGAGCAGCGGGGCCTGTGGTTGCTCGCCCCAATGCGCGGGGCCGCGCACGGCACCCTTTTCGCGCAGCGCGGCGAGCGCAGCGAGGTCGAGGTCGGCATAGGTCCAACCCGGCGTGTCGAGTTGGCCGAGCGCGACCACGCCGTCGGCGGGCATGCCAAGGTCGGGTGGGGCAAAGATGCCCGCCGCGCCGACGTTGATGTCGACGACCGCCGACCAGGGCGCGGCGCCGATCGTCGGCGACTGGACGGTGAAACATTGGGTTTCGAGCGCGCGCGCCATTGCGCCGATCCTTACGCGCCAATAGCCCGCGAGGCTGTCGGTGCAGCTTGGGACCAGCAAGATATCGGCGCCCGCGGCGGCGAGCGCCTGCGCGGCGGCGGGAAATTCGCTGTCGTAGCAGATGATCACGCCGACCTTGGCAAAGCCGAGGTCGAACAGCGTCACCTGCGGGGCGCCGGGCGCGATCGTCCAGTGGGTGCGTTCCCACATCGTCAGGATCAGCTTGTCCTGATAGCCCATGCCGCCCTCTGGGCCGAAGAGGCGCGCGCGGTTGACGATCAGGCCGCGTTCGTCGCGCTCGACCATCGATCCGGCGAGGATGTGGACGCCGTGGCGCCGCGCGAGCCCGGCGTGGAGCGCCGCGACCTCGTCCGCCATGGCGGCAAGCGGTTCGACCTGCGCGGCGGCGTCGCGCGCGACCGCAGGGTCGAGCAGCGAGGCGAGATCCATATTGCCATATTCGGGAAAGACGAGGAGGCGCGCGTCCTTGGCGGCGGCTTCGCCGACCCACTGTTCGAGCCGCGCGACATAGGCAGCCCAGTCGGCATAGGGCGCGATCGGCCAGGCGGCGCTGGCGACACGGACGATGCGGGTCATAGCGCGCGGCTCCAATATTGCAGGATATGGCGGCTTTCGTCCGCTTCGCCGACGCATCGCCAGTCGAAGGCGGCGGTGACGCCGGCGAGCGGCGCATAGCCGCGCGCACGCCAGAAGGCGTCGAGCGGGCGATAGCCGGCAGGGCGGGCAGGGTGATCGTCGGCGCGGATCACGCTGCAAAAAGCGGCGTAAGCGGCGCCGTGCGCGCGGGCCTGCGCCTCGCGATGATCGAAAAAGGCGTGGCCGATGCCTAGCCCACGATGGCTCGCAAGCAGCACCGATTCGCCGAAATAGAAAATGCGGTCGATGGCGTGACCTGCCGCAGCGAGCGGTGCCTGCCAGGCCTTGTCCTGCGTGGCGAGCGGCGCCGCAGTGGCGGCGCCGACGATGGTGCCGCCATCGCGCGCGACGACGATCACGGCGCCTTCTGCGGCGGCAAAGTCGGCGAGATAGCTGGCCTCGTAATCGGCGTCGCCGTCGTAGAGGTAAGGAAAGTCGCGGAAGACCGTAATGCGCAGCCGCGCAAGGGCGGGGATGACCTCGACCAGCCCCGCGCCGGTCACCGGCGCGACCGTGACGCTCACGCGCCGACCTGCTGCATCCAGTCGGCGAGGTTGTAATAGGTGGTAACGCGGTCGATCTGGCCGCGTGCGTTGACCGACAGGAAAGCGCCGCCGGGCAGGCGATAGGTCTGGCCGTTCGCTTGCGGCAGGCCCTCGTCGGTTGCGAGATACGTGCCGTTGACGATGAATTCGGCGGCGGCGCGTTGTCCTTCGGCAAAGATCACCATGTCGGTGAGCTGCTCGCGATAGCAGCGCGTCATATGCGCGTTGAATTCGGCGAACAGCGCCTTGCCGTGCCGCGGCTCGCCCTGGTTGACGTCGTGCCGCATATCGTCGGCGACGAGCGCCAGCATCGCGTCGGTGTCGCCGGCGTTGAAGGCGGCATAATAAGCGGTGACGATATCGCGGGTGGTGGTCATGCGAATCTCCGTTCGAGGTTTGCAGCCCCTTATCAGATCACATCCATATTGTAGCAGTGCCAGCTGAAGATCGCGGCGGCGCCGCGATGCGGGCGCCATGCTTCGGCGAGCTCGCGCGCCTGTTTTTCGCTGGGTCGTGCGCCGAGCTGGAGGATGCGGCCGACAGCTTCCTGCACCGCAAGGTCGCCGGCGGGCCAGATATCGGGGCGTCCTTCGGCAAAGAGCAGGTAGATTTCGGCGGACCAGCGCCCGATGCCCTTGACCTTGGTGAGCAGTGCGATCGCGTCCTCGTCGTCCGCGGGGAGCGCGTCGAATTTCAGCTCGCCGTCGAGGATCAGCTGCGCAAGGCTTTTGGCATAGCCCTGTTTCTGGCCCGACAGGCCGCAGGCGCGTAGCGTGTCGAAATCGGCGGCGGCAACGGTTTCGGCCGGGCATCCTTCGCCGAATTGCGCCTCCAGCTTGTTCCAGATCGAGTTGGCGGCGGCGACGCTGACCTGCTGCCCGACGATCGTTCGGAGGAGAGTGGTGTAGCCCGGGGCGCGGATGCGCGGTTCGGGATAGCCGGCGTTGCCGAGGGCGCGCGCGAAATTGGGGTCGCGCGCCGCGAGCGCGTCGATTCCCGCGTTCAGCTGCTGCTGGCTAAGACCCATTGCATATTCTCCTTTTGTTCCCTTTGTCATCATTAGCAACGCTTGATTTGGCGCGCAACGCGCGACATAGCGCCAGCAACACCAAAGATATGGGGACTAGCATGGCGAAGCTGATTGTCGTGACGCGCGACGGAACCGAGCATGAGATCGAGGGCGATACCAGCCTGACCGTCATGGAAAATATCCGCGACGCTGGCTTCGACGAACTGCTTGCGCTGTGCGGCGGCTGCTGTTCGTGCGCGACGTGCCATGTCCATGTCGAGGCAGGCGATACCGCTGCGATGCCGGCGATGAGCGAAGACGAGAACGACCTGCTCGATTCGACCACCGATCGCGACGATGCATCGCGCCTGTCGTGCCAGATCCCGTTCAGCGACGCGCTCGACGGCCTTCGCGTGCGGATCGCGGCGGAGGATTGATACACGTCGCCCCCGCGAAGGCGGGGGCCGCAGTCGGCCTTGAGCAACATCTCTGGCGGCCCCGCCTGCGCGGGGGCGACAATCAGTTCGATGCCGTCGCGACCGCGTAGAGCGCGATCGCCGCGGCGTTCGAGATGTTGAGGCTCTCCATCCGCGGCGAGATGGGGAGCTTTGCCAGCACGTCGCAATGTTCCATGACATTGTGGCGCATGCCGTCGCCCTCGGACCCCAGCACCAGCGCGACCTTGCTGCCATCGAGCGTCGAGCCGAGCGTGGTTTCGGTGTCGCCCATCAGCCCGATGCGCCAATATTGCGCTTCGGCAATTTCCTCCAGCGCGCGCGACAGGTTGACGACGCGCACCCACGGCACGATTTCGAGCGCGCCCGACGCCGAGCGTGCGATCACGCCGCTTTCGGGCGGGCTGTGGCGGTCCTGCGTGATGATAGCGGCGGCGTCGAAGGCGGCGGCCGAGCGCAGCACCGCGCCGATATTGTGCGGGTCGGTGACCTGGTCGAGGATGACGAGCGGGCGCTTGCTGCCGGCGTCGCTTTCTTCCTGCAACAGATCGCCGAGAAAGACGCCCTCGAGCGGGTCGACCTCGATCACCAGCCCCTGGTGCGGTGCATCGCGCGCGACGAGGCGCGCGAGGTCGGTGACATCGGCATAGCTGATGGGAATCACTGGCGGCAGGTCGAGTTGGGCGAGCGCGTCGCGGGTGCCCCAGATGCGCTTGACGGTGCGTTCGGGGTTGGCGAGCGCGGCCAAAACGGCGTGACGGCCCCAGAAACGAATGGGCTGACCGCGGGTGCTTTGGCCCTGCGGACGACGGTGACGGGAAAATTGTCTCATGATGCGGCGCCTTTCCCATGACTGGCATTGACAGGCAAGCCTCGTTTCGCCATTGGGCCTCTTCCCAAAGCGGGCCCCAATGGACAGGTGGCCGAGTGGTTAAAGGCAGCAGACTGTAAATCTGCCCGGGTTTCCGTACGCTGGTTCGAATCC
>JAFAED010000326.1 GCA_023424275.1 Pseudomonadota bacterium
ACGAAGGAGCGCGCTCAGGGTCAATTGACAGTCACATGGAAAGCGACGGCAAGCGCGTTGCCGGGGGAAAGGGTCGCGGCGGTTGCCGCGACGGTGGTGCCGCCGATCGACGCGCCGAAGGGGTCGCTTTCGTCGGCACCGGTGGCATTGTCGTCCTCGACCGTCGTGGCGCCGGCACAGCTTGTCCCGCTGCGCAGCGATCCAGCGACAAAGCTCGTCGTAGCGGGCAGCGGGTCGGCGACATTGATGCCGGTCGCGGTCGCGCTGCCATTGTTGGTGACGAGCAGGCAGTAACGCATCGTCGCGCCGGGAATGGCTTTCGGGTTGGTGGTCCCGTTCACCGGATCGCTGACGATGCTGCTGGTCTTTGCGATCGTGAGGTTGGCGACCGGGCGGCAGAATGTGATGTCGTGGATCGCCATACCCTGTTGCCCCGGATTGGCGGGGGCAAGGCCATGGCTGCCATATTCGATCGTGATGCTGTCGACCGGCGCGTTGAAGGTCACGACGACGGTGCCGTCGCCGCTGGTGTCGGCCGACAGGACATCGCCATAGGCGCTGTTGCCGATGACATAATTGGCGACGCCGTTGGTCAGCACCGGATAGACGGTCGCGCCATTATAGGTGCCGGTGACGGTCACGCGGTCGGCGAATTGGGCGGCGTTATAGTCTACGTCGAGCAGGCGGAACTGTGCGCCCGGTACCGCCGTCGGCAGCGTGATTGTCGAGGTGACGGTACCCGATTGGCTCGTGAAATCGACGAGCTGGAAGATCGAATATTGCGCCGGCGATATGCCGCCAGTCACCACATTCTGCCGCGTCGGCGACTGGCCGCCATAGGTCGCATTGCTGAGGAAGGCGCCGCCGCTGATCGCGATGTTGAAGCCGGTCGTGCCGATCGCGGTCAGCGCTTGGCTGCCGCTCGTCGTACCCGCGGGCCACGACACGCCGTCCCAATCGTGTATCGTCACGCCAGCCGGACAGACGAGCGTCGGCGGTGTTCCCGCAACGCGCGTGCCCGACACGGTGAAGGCCGCGCTGTCGCTATCATCCTCGCCCGCCACGCCATTGCCCGGCGTGCTGTCGGGATCGAACGCAGAGGAGGCGCTGATTTCGGCGATGTTGGTCACGCTGGCGCCTGCGGTCGCGGCGACCGTGCCGGTGATTGTCAGCGTCCGCGTCGTTCCCGGCGGAATGCTGCCGACAGTCCAGACGCCGGTCGCGCTGCTATAGCTGCCGAACCCCGACGCGCCGGTGAAGGTGAAACCGGCGGGCAGCGTGTCCTGCACGGTGACGCCGGTCGCGGTGAGCGTCGATGCGCTCGCGTTGGTCACGCTCAGCACATAGTTGATGCTGGTGCCGAACGCAGGCGCTGCATTGCTGACCGACTTGGTCAGTGACAGGTCGGCATAAGGGGTCAGCGGCACCGTCGTCAGCGTGAGGTCGGCGCGCGTGAAGGCGCCATTGTCGCCGTTCAGCGAGTCGCAGATGGTGAGTTGCCAGGTGCCCGCCGACGCTTCGCCGTTGAAACTCGCCAACGATCCCTGTGGGCGGAATGTCCGTTGATAGGGCGGGGCCGTCGTCGTCGAGTCATTATTCGCCGTGTGCGTCGTGATGCTGGCCGCGGCGCTATCGTCGAACAGGACGTTCAGATTGTCCGGCGTCGTTCCGATATTGGTGATGAGGTTCACCACCGTGCCCGACGGCGAGACGAGCGTGGCACGCAGGTCGCCGCGATATGTGTGCGTCAGCTGCACACCGATATTGACGTCGGTGACCTGCGCGTTGGCGGCGACGGTGAAACTGCGCACCATCGGACTGGTGCACGATGTCGCGGTTTCGCTGATCGTCCCCGTCGAGCTGTTGCTGTAACTGGTGGTCGTCTGTGCGGCGGCGGGATTGCTGGCAAGCGTCAACGCCAGCCAAACGAGCATGAGACATGCACGCACAGACTGCAAACACTGGCCCCCACGCCAGCGGTATCGGCTCTGGTCCCGCCGTTGCATGCCGCCGCTATGGCTGGGGCATAGCTAATATCCGGTTAAAATCGGGCAGTTGGCGGCATTTCTGTGCGGTGTCGGGACAATATTGCCCTATTTTCCCGACCAGTCGCCATGCTGTGCCATCCAGAGACCGACGGCAGCAATCGCGGCGGTTTCGGCGCGCAGGATACGCGGGCCAAGCGCGATACGGTGGACGGAGGCGTGCGCGACCAGCATGTCGCGCTCGCGCGCGGTAAAGCCGCCTTCGGGGCCGGTGAGGATTGCCGCAGGTGCGGGCGCCGCGACCTCGGCAAAAGGTACACCGCCTGCCTCGTCGGCGAACAGCAAGGCTCGATCCGCCGGCCAGTCCTTCAGTAGCTGCGGCAGTTTGACGGGCTCGGCGAGCGTGGGGAGCGCAGTGCGGCCGCATTGTTCGCAGGCTTCGACGATCTGTGCTTCCAGTCGCTCCTGCTTGACGCGCTCGACGATCGTGCGCTCGGTGATCACGGGTTGCAGGCGGCGCACGCCGAGCTCGGTTGCCTTTTCGATGATCCAGTCGAGCCGCGCCTTCTTCACCGGCGCGAAGCACAGCCAGAGATCGGGAACCTGCTCGATCGCCCTTGTCTGCCGTTCGACGCGCAAGGTCAGCGACCGTTTCGCCGTATCGGCGACGATCGCGAGCCATTCGCCGCTGAGATTGTCGAAGAGCAGGATGGGATCGCCGACCTTCAGCCGCATCACATTGAGCAGATAATGCGCAGCATTGCCGTCGATCACGGGCGTGGCGCCCGGATCCAGCGGAACATCGACGAACAGGCGGGGCGTACTGGCGGGCGGCCAGGCGGGTGTGGCGGGCATCGCCGGTCGATAGCAGGTCACGGAATTTTGCGCATCTGTTGCCTGAAAGCCCACGATCTGTCCCGATCCGGGGCAAATCGGCCTGTTTCGAGGGGTGGCCCACGGCCGGCGATTAGCGGTTTGGTAAGCAGTTTCCCCCTAGGTGCAGGATGCCAGTCACGCATCTGAGTGGGCCGCGTGTCTGGACCAAGAGGGGTTAGACTATGCGAGGGACCGTATTCAGCCGACTGCGGCTGGGCGCCAAAAAGCTTTTGCGCGACCAGCGTGGCAACGTCTATTTCCTGACTGCGGCCGCCTTGGTGCCGGTCCTCGGCATGGTCGGTTCGGGCATCGACATCGGGCGTGGCTATATGGCGCAGCTCCGCTTGCAGCAGGCTTGCGACGCGGGCGTGCTCGCGGGGCGCCGCGCAATGACCGGAACCACTTATTCCGCTACGGCCAAGTCCGAAGCGAACAAGATGTTCAACTATAACTACCCCGCCGACCAATATGACAGCAGCCAGGTGAGCTTCGCGTCGCAGGCCTCGGGCCCGTCGAGCGTTGTCGGGACCGCGCGCGCCTATCTGCCGACCGCAGTGATGCGCGTGTTCGGTTTCGAAGGTTTCGATCTGACTGCCAACTGTACGGCGAAACTCGAAATCTCCAACGCCGACATCATGAT
>JAFAED010000507.1 GCA_023424275.1 Pseudomonadota bacterium
CCCGCAGGCGCCGCTCCACATTCTCGTGATCCCCAAGGGCGCCTATGTCAGCTGGGACGATTTTTCGGCGCGCGGCAGCGACGCCGAAATTGCGGGTTTCGTCCGCGCGGTCGGCACGGTCGCGCGCGATCAGGGCCTCGTCGCGCCGGGGTACCGCCTGCTCGCGAACGTCGGCCTCGACAGCCACCAGGAAATCCCCCACCTCCACGTCCATATCTTTGCGGGACAGCCCCTCGGCCCGATGCTCGCAAAATAGCACGTCGCCCCCGCGAAGGCGGGGGCCGTTGTCCGCATAGCGCAAGGCTGCTAGCGGCCCCCGCCTTCGCGGGGGCGACGGTAATTTTCCATCTTGTCTGTGACCCCGGTCACAGCATTTTCCCGGAACGCGACTAACCGTGTGCGACGCGCGGCGACGGGTGGACTCTTCCCCCTGTTTCCAGCAGGATAGAGGTTCGGGCCGAACCGGGGAGACAGGCGATGAAGATGCGATGGCGCCAGCTGGCTACAAGCTTGACCGGCAAGGCAAAACTGGCGCTGCTCATCCCGCTCACCCTCGCGATGGCGGCGACAGCGACCGCCGACACCGTCCCGCAGGTCACGCTCGCGACCCCCGGCAGCTCGGGCACCGGCGACGGCACCATCACGCGCTTCACCTTGCGCTTTTCCGAAGACATGGTGCCGCTCGGCGATCCCCGCGCCCCCGCCCCCGCGACCAACGACTGCAAACTCCCGGCAACCGGCCGCTGGGTCGACACGCGCACCTGGGTGCTCGAATTCGACAAACCGCTCCCCGGCGGGCTCGCCTGCTATGTCGAGTTGCGCGACGGACTCAAGACCGCACGCGGCGTGTCGGTCGCGGGCAACAGCCGCTTCGCGCTCGACACCGGAGGTCCCTCGGCGCGCGCCGTGCTCGCGGGCGGGATGGACGGCGATATCGAGGAGGAGCAGATCTTCCTCGTCGCGACCAATGTCGCCGCCGACCGCGCCTCGGTTGGCCGCTTCGCCTATTGCGCGGTCGACGGCATCGGCGAGAAGATCCCCGTCGACGTCCTGCCGCGCGCGACCGCGACCGAGATCTTGACCGGACTCGGCGACAATAATTGGTCGCGCCAGTCCTTCACCTATGACGCCGGCCTGCCGCAGCGCCTGCCCGCCGCGGGCGCCGACCGCGAGGCCGCGCTCGACCGCGTCGTCGCGGTCAAATGCCGCCGACCGCTCCCCCCGGGACGCGAGATGGCGCTCGTCTGGGACGCGCGCATCAGCCAAGCCGGGGTCCCTAGCCGCACCGCCGGCCGCGACCAGCGCTTCGACCATGACGTCCGCCCCGCCTTCACCGCCAAAATGTCGTGCAGCCGCGTCAATCCACAGGCGGGCTGCAACCCGATCAAGGATGTGACGCTGAGCTTCGCCTCGCCCGTATCGCGCGAGACGATCCTCGCCGCGACGCTCAACACCGCCGACGGCAGGAAATTGACGCCGAAGATCGACGCGGACGACAAGAATGACGCCTGGCTGACGAGCGTCCGTTTCACCGGCCCGCTGCCGCAGAATGTCGACGCGACGCTCGTCCTCCCCGCCGACGTCACCGACCAGAGCGGCCGCAAGCTGCAGAACCAGTCGAATTTCCCGCTGAAATTCCACATCGACCGCGCCCCGCCGCTCGTCAAATTCGCCGCCGAATTCGGCATCCTCGAAGCGGGCGAAGGCGGCGTGCTGCCCGTCACCGTGCGCGGCGTCGAAAGCAGCCTCGTCCAGTCGAACCTCAAAATGCCCGCCGCAACGCTCAAGGTCGGCGATGACGACGCCGCGATCGCGCGCTGGCTGAAGCGCGTCGCCGACGCCGACGACAGTGATTATCGCGAGGAAAAGAACGCCGCGGGCAAGGATGTCACGGTCAACTACACCGGCACGAAATCGGTGTTCGACGGCGCGCCTTCGGGCGGCGAACGCCGCGACCTGCAACTCGCGCCCGCCGCGGGCGGGAAGGAGTTCGAAGTCGTCGGAATCCCGCTCGCCGAAAAGGGCTTCCACGTCGTCGAGATCGCGAGCCCCGAACTTGGCGCCGCGCTGCTCGGCCGCAAATCGACACGCTATGTCGCCACCGCCGCGCTCGTCACCAACATGGCGGTGCATTTCAAATGGGGCCGCGAAGGCTCGCTCGCGTGGGTGACGTCGCTGAGCAGCGGGCTTCCCGTTGCGGGCGCCGAAATCCGCGTCACCGACAGTTGCACCGGCCGCCTGCTCGCGCGCGGCACCGCCGACAAGGCCGGCCGCCTCGCCTTCGCGGGCGGACTGCCCGAACCCGAAACCTATTCGAGCTGCCGCGAAGACGCCGACCCGGCCAGCAGCGAAGGCCATGCGCTGATGGTCAGCGCGCGCTCGGGCGATGATTTCAGCTTCACGCTCACCGACTGGGGCAATGGCATCCGCCCCTATGACTTCGACCTCCCCTATGGCTGGTCCGAACGCGACGATATCCTCCACACCGTCTTCGACCGTTCGCTCGTGAAAGCGGGCGAGACCGTCCATATGAAGCATGTGCTGCGCCGCCCGGTCGGTACCGGCTTCCGCACCCCCGAAGCGCTCGCGGGCAAGCTCCGCCTCGTCCACCGCGGCTCGGACACCGAATTCGAAATGCCCTTCGCGATTGCCGCGAGCGGCAGCGGCGACACGACATGGAATGTGCCCGCCTCGGCGCCGATGGGCGATTATGAGCTCGTCTTCGTGACGAAGGACAAGGATGGCGAGGACAAGACGATCTGGTCGGGCCAGTCGGTCAAGGTCGACGAATATCGCCTGCCGACGATGAAGG
>JAFAED010000553.1 GCA_023424275.1 Pseudomonadota bacterium
CGGGGAAACGACCGCCACCGACGCCATAGACGAAGATTTCCACGCCCTCGCCGTCATGGCCGCTGCACAGCCGCATATGGTTCGCGGCGCCCTCGTCGCCAAAGGGGGCGGGGATGGGGGCGTGTACGGTGAAGGCGGGATGCGCGAACGCAAGGCGAAGCTGCGCCAGCGTTCCCGGCCATTCGTGGCTACGGTGCGGCATGGTGACGAGGTTTGCGACCGTCAGGTGGCATTTGCCGTCGGCGCTGTCGGGCGCGGGCGAAACGGTCGCGGCATTGGCCGCCCACATCGACGAGGCGGACCAGGCCTGCGCGCGCAAATGGCCTTCGGCATCCTCCTGGCTCGTGCCGAGCGCCGCGAGCCATGGCGCATCGGGACGGTCCAGCGGCATGAAAAAGCCCTGCGGCAGACCGAGCGCCAGATTGTGACGCATCTTGTCGATGCCCTGCAACGCGGCCGCGCGCGGCTGCGACACGTCGCCGGCATTGTTCGCCGACGCGATATTGCCGCGACTGAGCCCGGCGTAATTGTGGCTGGGGCCGATGATCCCGTCGAAATTGATTTCGGTGAGCATGGTCAAAGTCTCTCTATTCCAATTTCAAGCCCCTCTCCTTCAGGGGAGGGGCAGCGAGACTTGCGAGCTTGCTCGCTAGTCGCAGCGGGGTGGGGTCATCGGCCTTGCGACAAGCCGCGAACCCCCACCCCAACCCCTCCCCTGAAGGGGAGGGGCTGTATTTATCGTCCGATCCAGCTGATCTGGTCGCCGACGCCGACTCCCAGCAGCTTTGCCGCGTCGCTGTCGATCGTCGTCCCGCCGCCGACCTTGCCGAAACAGCAGCGGAAATCGGCAAGCTGCCCGGTCGCGATCAGCGCGTCGTCGCCGGTTTCGGCGATCGCCGAAATCTCGGCCTGCTGGGCGTTGCGGACGCTCGCGACCTGGTCGGTGCGGGCGGTCATCGTCGGGCCGCCGTCGAAGATGTCGACATAATTTTCGAACGCGAAGCCCTCATTCTCCAGCATGCGCATCGCGGCGCGGCCGGTCGGGTGCGGCACGCCGATGACGCTGCGCGCATGGTCGCTCAGCATCGCAATATAGACGGGATGCTTGGGCATCAGGTCGGCGATGAACTGGTTGCCATGCACTGCGTTGAACTGGTCGGCTTCCTGGAAATTCATGCCAAAAAATTTGCCCGCGACGCCGTCCCAGAAGGGCGAGCCCCCCGCCTCGTCGATCACCCCGCGCAGTTCGGCGAGGATGCGGTCGCCAAAGCGCGCGCGGTGGCGCGCGATGAACAGGTAACGCGAGCGCGCGAGCAGCAGCCCGAGCCCGCCGGCGCGCGCTGCGGGATGCAGGAACAGCCCGCCGACCTCGCTCGCACCGTTCAGGTCGTTGCTCAGCATCAGCACCTGCGCGTGAAAGGTGCGATCCAGCTGCTCGCTATGCTTGCTGTCGGTGCCGATGCGATAGGAATAAAAGGGCCAGCGCTGGCCGACCTGTCCGAAAATCTGGCACGTGCCGCGGACTTCGCCGCTGTCCGTATCTTCGAGCACGAGCAGGTACAGCTCGTCCGAGGGATATTCCCTGTCGCTCGCAAAACTCGCTTCGGTGCGCTCGAGCTTGGCGGACAGCGCCTTCTTGTCGGGGGGCAGGTTGGTGAAGCCGCCGCCGGTCAGCTTCGCCATTTCGTAAATGCTCTGCAGGTCGCCCGGCTTTGCCGCCCGGATCACATAATTCACACAGTCCCCCGTTCCGCTATTCTTGTCATGGTCAGTGCCGACAGCCGTGCGCGTTCGGCAAGGCTGTCCGTAATCAGAAATTCGTCCGACGAATGGATCGCGCCGCCGCGCGGCCCCATGGTGTCGACCACCGGCACGCCGCACGCCGCGATATTGTTGCCGTCGCATACGCCGCCGGTCGCATTCCAGCTGATCGGCGGCAGGCCGAGCGCGGCGCCGCAGTCGCGTACCAGTTCGAACAGGCGGGTCGCCGCGGCGTCGAGCGGTTTGGGCGGACGGTTGAAGCCGCCATGGACATGGCAATGGACGTCATGCTCGCGCGACACCGCGTTGATCGCGTCGCGCATCGCGGCTTCGGCCGCCGCCATCGCGTCGGGCGTCATCGGGCGCATATTGACGCGCAGGATCGCCTGGTCGGGGACGATGTTATTGGGCCCGCCGCCGTCGATCTTCGCCGGATTGACCTTCAGCGCGTCGGATTTGAGCGCGCCGAGCCGCAGCGCGAGATCGGCGGCGGCGAGCAAGGCATTGCGCCCGTCCTGCGGATTGCGCCCGGCATGCGCGGCGCGGCCATGGACGATGATCGAGAAATTGCCGCTGCCCGGCCGCGCGCCCGCCAGCGTGCCGTCGGGCAGCGCGGGTTCATAGGTCAGCGCAGCGGTCTTGCCCTTGGCGAGTTCGACAATCAGTCGCGCCGACGCCTGGCTGCCCGTTTCCTCGTCGCTGTTGATCATCACGTCATAACCGATCCGGCTCGCAAGCGGCGAGGCCTCCAGCGCGGTCAGCGCGGCAAGGATCACCGAAATGCCGGCCTTCATATCGGCGGTGCCGGGGCCGTTGAGCACGCCTTCCTCGAGCCATTTCAGCGTCTGGAACGGATGGTCGGCGGCGAACACCGTGTCCATATGCCCGGTCAGCAGCAGTTGCACCGGCGCCTCGGGCCGCACGCGCACGTGCAGATGGTCACCGCGCTGGATCGGGTTGACGTTCCCCGCGCCATCGACGCTCTCGACCGGGTCGGCGGCGACAAGCCGGACGTCGCCGGGCAGCGCCGAAAAAGCATCGGCCAACTCGCCCGCGACGGTCTTCAATCCCGCCAGATTTCCCGTGCCGCTGTTGATCGCCGCCCATTTCTCCACCTGCGCCAGCATCGGCGCATCGGCGGCGCGTTCGAGCGTCGCATTTTCGATTGCGGAAAGACTGTTCATCGCGTGGCTATAGCGAGCGGCGAGGGGCTTTTGCACCCCCGGCCGGCGATTTTATCGATGCGGCATTCTAAGTTACTGCCGTGGGGCGGACGCACGGCTAAAGGCGCATCGTTATTGCGCCGAATCGCAAGGCATTAACCAAAAGTTCGGGACCGCCTCCTACGCTGGCCGGACTGATAATGAGTGGGTCGATGACTGCTGCCTTTGTTCTTGGCATCAATATGTCCGTGGCCGGCATTTTTGCCGTCGCCTTTGCCGTGGTCGCCGTAACCAATCGCTTGGCGCGCGGGGCGGGATGGCTGGCGCTTGGGTGCGGCATGGGTATCGTCAATGTCGCGCTGGAGTTTCTGCTTCGGCAGCAGACGGACCCGATGCCTGCAAGCGTCGGCATCTTCCTCGTATTCCTCTCTGCGCTGAGTTTTGCGTTGATAGGCGTTGCGCGGCATTATCGCGTCGAGCCGCCTTGGACCGCGATGACGGCGATCTGGATTGCAACGGTCCTGCTCGTGCCGGTCATCTTCAGCATGACCTATGGCTCGATACCGCGGCTGGCGCTCTATCAACTTCCCTATTTCGCCATGCAGGCGCTGTTCGGCGTGATGATCTGGCGTTCGCGACGCCGGCAGCCGCTCGACCTGTTGCTGGTCGTGCTTCAGGCCATCTCGGCGCTGATCTATCTGCTGAAGCCGCTGTTCGCGATGATGGTCGGGACGGCGCGCACGCCGCAGGATTATATGGCGACCACCTATGCGGCGATCTCGCAAAGCGGCAGCGTGGTTGTGCTGATGGCGACGGGACTCGTCATGTTGCTGGTCACGATGCGCGACACGACGGCAGAGATGATCGCCCGCTCCGAAACCGATTCGCTATCGGGCGTCCTGAACCGTCGGGGGTTCGAGCGGCATGCCGAGGAAGCCCTGGCGCGCGGTGAGGATGATATGGTGCTGATCGCCGCCGACCTCGACCATTTCAAGCAGATCAACGACAGCTTCGGTCACGCCGCAGGGGACGGGGTCATCGCGCATTTCGCGGCGATGCTGACCCAGGCCGCGCCGTCCGGCGCCATCGTCGGCCGCGTCGGCGGCGAAGAGTTTGCGGTTCTGTTGCCGGCAGCGCTGCTGTCCGACGGGCGCCTCTACGCCGAAGCGGTTCGCAGCGCCTTTGCGGCGGAGCAATTGCCGGTGCTCGGCGTCGATCGCCGCTTCACCGCCTCGTTCGGCGTGGCCCAGTGGATGCCGCGCGAAAATCTGGCCGACATGCTGCATCGCGCGGATACGGCACTTTACCGCGCCAAAGCGTGCGGTCGGAATCAGGTCCGGGTGGCAATCGCCGAACTTGCGCCCGCGCCCGTGCCTGCTCTTGGAGTCGCCTGATTTTCAGACGGCCAGCAGCGGGGTGTCTTCCTCGCGCGGGGCGGCGGGTTCAAAGCCGGGCAGGGGGTCGAAGGTCTCTTCGGTCAATTCGATCGATGCGAGTCCGCCCAGCTTGAAATGGCCGAGCCGCGGATCTTCGTCGGATCGCCAATTCTTGTTCAGGTTCAACGCGCTGATAAACAGGTCGCCGTGCCGTTCGAAGAGCAGGTGCGGGGCCAGCGTCAGGATCTGGCCGTTATAGTGGGCGGTAACCATGCGCTTGCGCGCGATGGCTTCCATCAGTTTCAATCGAGTGTCGTCCATGGTTTCCAGGATCGTTTTTGGGGAGGGGATGTTATGTTGTGCGCCGCAGCATATTGTATACGGGTGCGATTGGAAAGGACCCATTGCCAATTAAAACCAATCGCGGCATAGCGCGGCGGCCCTTTCCTCCCCGGATCCACTGGCGCAGTCGCGCCGACCAGAGGGTGCTTAAATGACCGAATTTCTCGACCGTTCCGGCCTGTCCGTCGATTCGCGACTGGCCGATTTTATCGAGCAGCGCGCGCTGCCGGGGACGGGACTCGATACCGCAAAATTCTGGAGCGATTTTGCGGACTTGCTCGGCAAATTCGCGCCCGAGAATGCCGCCTTGCTCACGAAACGCGAGGATTTGCAGGCGCAGATCGACGCCTGGCACGAAGCGCGCGCAGGCCAGCCGCATGACGCCGCCGCCTATCAGGCGTTTCTCCGCGAGATCGGCTATCTCGTCCCCGAACCTGCGCCGTTCCAGGTCGGCACGCAAAATGTCGATCCCGAAATCGCGACGATGGCGGGGCCGCAGCTCGTCGTCCCCGCGCTCAACGCGCGCTTTGCGCTCAACGCCGCCAATGCGCGCTGGGGCAGCCTCTACGATGCGCTCTACGGCACCGACGCGCTCGACGCCCCGCCCGCGAAACCCGGCGGCTATGATGCGGAACGCGGCGCGGCGGTGATCGCGCGGGCCAAGGCGTTTCTGGACGAGGCGGTGCCGCTCAGCGGCGTGAATGGATGGGACGATCTTTCTTGCGACGACGATATCGACCTTTTCATCGCGGATCGCGGTCAGTTGGTGGGTCGCCGGGGCAAATCCTATCTGTTCCGGAATAACGGCCTGCATATCGAGGTCGTCATCGACTACGACCATCCGATCGGAAAGACCGATCCCGCGGGCATCGCCGACGTCGTGCTCGAGGCTGCTCTCACGACGATCATCGATCTCGAAGACAGCGTTGCGGCGGTCGACGGCGAGGACAAGACGCTCGGCTATAGCAACTGGCTCGGCCTGATGCGCGGCGACCTCACCGAAAGCTTCGCCAAGGGCGGCCAGACCGTCACGCGCGCGATGGAGGCCGACCACGAATGGACCTCGCCGTCGGGTGAGGCCTTCACCCTCCACGGCCGCAGCGTGATGTTCGTGCGCAACGTCGGCCATCTGATGACGACGCCGATGATCCGGCTGCCGAACGGTGCCGAAGCGCCCGAAGGCCTCTGCGATGCCGTCATCACCAGCCTCTGCTCGCTCCACGACCTCAAGGGCCTCGGCACGCTGAAGAACAGCCGCGCCGGCAGCATCTATATCGTGAAGCCCAAGCAGCATGGGCCCGAGGAGTGCGGCTTCACGAACCGCCTGTTCGACGCGGTCGAGGATATGCTCGGCCTCGCGCGTCACACGATGAAGGTCGGCGTGATGGACGAGGAGCGCCGTACCTCGGCCAATCTCGCCGCGTGCATCCACGCGGTGAAGGACCGTATCGTCTTCATCAACACCGGCTTCCTCGACCGCACCGGCGACGAGATCCACACCTCGATGCGCGCGGGCCCGATGATCCCGAAGGGCGAGATGAAGGCGAGCGACTGGATCGCGAGCTATGAGGATCGCAACGTCCGCATCGGCCTCGCTTGCGGCCTCAGCGGCAAGGCCCAGATCGGCAAGGGTATGTGGGCGATGCCCGACCTGATGAAGGCGATGCTCGATGCCAAGATCGGCCATCCGAAATCGGGCGCGAACACCGCATGGGTGCCGTCGCCCACCGCCGCGACGCTCCACGCGCTCCATTATCATGCCGTCGACGTCTTCGCGCGGCAGAAGGACATCGCGGGCGAGGCGGTGCCCTCGCTCGATCGCCTGCTCGCCATCCCCGTCGCCACCGGCCGCAACTGGAGCGACGCCGAAGTCACGCGCGAGCTCGACAACAATTGCCAGGGCATCCTCGGCTACGTCGTGCGCTGGATCGATCAGGGCGTCGGCTGC
>JAFAED010000042.1 GCA_023424275.1 Pseudomonadota bacterium
TGCCGTTGCCGCTGTAGAAATAGACGCCTTCGGCGCCGGGTTCGGCCGGCGTCTGATAATAGCCGAAGGTCATGCCGGCCTCCAGCTCGCGCGGCAGCCGTTTCACTGCAGCCGGTGACTGCGGGGCTTTGCGGAACATCCGGTCGAAAACCGGCGCCATCCGGTCGAGATGACGGGCATAGGTCGCCTCCAGCGCCTCGGCCGACGGCGCCTTTGCCTTCGGGTCTTGCCGCAGACGGTCATGGAACGAAGCCTCGTCGCCATTATGGCCGAACTGTTCGATCCGCACGCGTTCCATCTCGGCAGCAAGCCGCCCGATTTCGTCGAGGCCGAGCTGGTGAAGCGCCGCCGGATCGAGGTTGGCGCCAAGATGGTAGCGAAGCCAGAGCCGGTAGGCTTCGGCGCCGCCGGGCTGATGCATCATGCCGGCCGCCTCGGGCGCGGCGGCTTCATAATCGGCGCCGATCGTGTCGAGCAGCCGGGCGAAGGCGGGCTTCAGCTTCGCCTCGACGATCTCCACGACCGCCGCGCGCGTGTCCGCGTCGGCCGGACGGTCGTCGGCGAGAAGCACGGCAGACATGGCGATCGACGCATTGCCTTCCAGTGTCTTGCGCGCATTGGGCAGGGCGGGCCGTGGCAGTCGCCACCCGCGTTCGGCCTGCGCCAGCACGCGCTCGCGCATGCCGTCGATAGCGCCTGCGAATTCCGATGCCAGTTTCAGGTAGCGCGCGGCTTCGGCGGGATCGGTCAGGTCGATCGGTGCGAAGACCATCCGGGGGATGAGCGAAAGCCAGAGGCCCGAATATGGCGCGATGCCAAATCCGGTCCACCAGCGCTGCGGCTCGTCGATTTCGGTTTCCAGCCAGTGTCGTATGAAACCGGCGGTCAGGCGATCGGTCCGATCGAGGCCCGTCAGGTCGAGGCGGTCGAGCCGGTCGCGGCGTTGCCGGGCCGTGGCGGCTATCGCCTCGGCTTCGGCGAGGTCGCCGCGGCCGAAGCGCACGACCTTCCGACCCGATGCGCTTGCCATATAGGGATCACGTTCGAGGATCGCGGACCAGATGTCATTGACCAGCGCGTCGAGGGCAGGTTTCGCAGAATCGGTCGTCATACCGCCATCTCCCGGTGAATTTGTTGCAGCTTAATTGCGGACTCGACCGATGGCTTAGCTTAACGTACAAAACTGTTTGGAAAGCGTCTGAATCGACGCATGTGGAGGCGGGATGATGGAATCCTTACCGGTTCACAAAGGCTTGGAGAGCGAGATGGCGCTCGCAGCGGCGAGCCGGCCGGGCAATGTGCGGCGTCAAATGGCGGCTATGACGCCATCTGGGACTGCGGGAGGCGGGTTTCGCCGCTTCGCGATACAGGGCGATGTGCCGTCGCTCGCGCTCAACTATGCGAAGCCGGACTGGGGGCTGCCCGAATATGAGGAACAGCCGCCCGAAATCGACATCATCGAACCGATGGGCGATCCCTGCCATTACCGGTTCCACATGGCGAAGGACTATGCGCAGGGCCATGTCGAGTTCTGCGGTCTCGCCGACGGCTTCCTTGTCCATTTCAACGACATAACGCATGATTTTCTCAACGCCATGTCGGTGCAGGCGCCCGATATCCTGCGCGTCCGCATCGCGAGCGACGGCGACGGCGAATATGTGACGGCGAAGGGCGATCGCATCGATCTGAAAGGCGCGATGTCGGCGATCATCGTCGAGCCTGCCGGTGTTCCGCCGGCCAAGGCGGTGTTCATCGGCCACAACCGCACCGTGACCGTCTATATCCACCGCGACACGCTGCATCAGCTTTATGCCGACCGCGTCCACGAATTACCGGCCGCATTGCAGGCCTTTGTCGGGGGGCGTCTACGCGAGACGGTCGCACAGCGGTTGCCGCTGAACGCGTCGCTGCTGCGCTGTCTTGAGGATCTGCACGGCTGTGACCTCGATGGGCATAGCCGGCGGCTCTATATCCGGTCGAAGGCGATCGAGATTTTGTGCCAGGCATTCAAGGCGATGGCGCAGGACGATAGCGCCGGCGCGATCGATGGCACCGCGCAGGTCACGCGCGGCGTGCTCAAGGCGCAGCAGCGCCTGATGGAAAATTTTGTCGATCCCCCGTCACTCGAAGATCTGGCGCGCGATGTCGGGCTCAGCCGCAGCAGCCTTTGCGCAGGTTTCCGGCAGATCGTCGGGCAGACGGTGTTCGACTATATCGGCGACCTTCGCATGCAGCAGGCCTTGTCGATGCTCAACGAACGCGCCGTCCCGATCACCGAGATCGCCTATGCCGTTGGCTACAGCCATCCGTCGAGCTTTTCGCTCGCGGTCCAGCGCCGTTTCGGTACGACGCCGAGCGAGCTTCGCCGGCGCGGATTGCCCGACGCCTAGGCCGTTCGGCCGTTGAAATAACCGGCGACGGTACCGACGATCCGGGCGCGGGCATCGGGGTGGCAATAGCCATGGTGCCCGAAACGGAAATAGTGAAACTGCGCGTCGGGGTTCTCGTCCGCGAGAACCAGCGCGAACGGCGCCTGCGCGTCGTGGACACCGCAATAGAAATCGAGCCGTACCGGGATCGCATGATAATCGACACCCCAGTCGTGCGCGGCCCATTTCAGCTCGGCGAGCAGTGCCTGCTTGTTCTTGCATTCGGTGACATACCACAGGATGTCGCCGATATCCTGTTCGGTGCCCGGCGGCGGACCCATTAGGTTCCACCTGTCGAATGTGCTCTTGCCGGGGCGCGGTTCGGTCTTCATCTTGCGTATCCGGCCCGACGCTGTCTCCGCGAGACTGGCGAGCAGCCAAGGCGCGTATCGCATCAGCCGATAGGCGATCGCCACCGGCCCCGGCGTGACGCGCCGGGCCATCGGGTCGAACCAGGGCACCGTCGGATTGATCGGCACGGCACCGATCACGCGGTCGGACATGGCGGCGGCGATCGCCAGCGTCATCATGCCGCCGTTTGACTCACCGAAACAGGCGAATTTGTCGATCTTCAGATGCGCCAGCAACTCGGCGAGATCGTTCGAATAGGCGCCAGCCGGGCGGCCGGGGCAAAGCGAAGAACCGCCGGCGCCGGGCCGGTTCGTCGAGATGAGCCGGATGTTGTTCGCGACCGCCTCGCGATGGAAGATCCCGGCCTCGGGGCTGAAGCTGCCGCCGCCGTGGAAATAGAGCACGGGCCGCCCTTCGGGCACACCGAATTCCTGCCACGTCAGCTGCCTGCCATCGGCAAGGATGATCGATTGCACGGGGGGCTCGACCAGCGGGATTACGTCCATCGATTTCTTCCTTCTGTCGATATTGGCCTGGCGAGCCTATCCCTTGTCTCCGTGCGCCGCTTAGCTTGCAGTGCAAATTTGTTCGGCGATCGTAAAAAAGGCGCGGTACTTCGCGGTACAGGCCGCGCCCTTCCTGTTCAAAGCGCCGGAATTGCTCGCGTCAAAAGCCGGAATCGCGGGAAGATCCTGCCCGATCGGGTGATCGAATCTGTGCGAACCGCCGCTTTTCAGCTTCAGGAACCAGGCTACCGCCGGTGGTCCAGACAATGTGCGTGGGCCGGGCCCCCCGGATCGCGCAGCCATCCTGATACGCTTGACCCTCTCGCGAGTTCGTCAGCCAGCGAGGTCCCGCAAGACCGGCTGCCGCCGATGGTTCCACGCTCAGCCCTTCGGTGCGGCCCAGAAGCCACATGTCGTCGAACAGCATTTCGTCGGTCACCGTATAGGCCCCCGAAGCGAGCGGGCGCATCAGCGGCGCAACAAAATCCGAGGCCTGCGCCACGGCAAGGCCGTCGGCCTCGGTCCGGTTGGCAAGGCCGAGCTCGCGCACCGAAATCGGTCGATCGACGTCGAGCGCCAGGCGAAGCAACATGCAGGGCGCATCGACCGGCTCGGCTAGAAAACAGTGGACATGATCGCCGAACAGGTGGCGCAGGCCAAAGATGATGCCCCCCGGCGACCCGCCGACGCCGCACGGCAGATAGACGAAGAGCGGGTGGTCTGCATCGACCGCGATGGCGAGCTCGTCGAGCTGTTGCTTGAGCCGCAGCGCCGCGACGGCGTAGCCGAAAAACAGCGTGGGCGAATATTCGTCGTCGACGAAATAGGCATCGGGGTCGCGTTTGGCCTCTTGCCGCCCCGCTTCGA
>JAFAED010000106.1 GCA_023424275.1 Pseudomonadota bacterium
TCCGCAGCTGGACGCCGTGAAGGCAAGGCCTGCCGCTGTCGCCATGATCATGACGGTGCGTCCGAATCTGCCTTGTGCCGTCATTATGCGCCTTGTCCTCCGTCTTGCGTAAGCCAATCATAACCAAGTGCTGCGAAACCGGAATAGACCTATCGCAACATAAGAGGGGATATGGACGGGCAGGGCGAAGGCGGGGCAGGCGAAAACGTCGCGCTGCGCATCGAAATTGCCGGGCGCCCGCTCGGTCATTTGCGGCGCCGGCTGCGCGTCGTGGCGTACGATCTCGATGCGGCGCTCGCGGACGCGCCGGGCGACCTCCCGGGCGCGGGGCGCGATGGCTGGTTGCTGCGATCGCTTCCAAAGGCGCAGGTGCCGGCCTTGGAAGGCCGGATGAAGGATTGGCTGGTCCGCGTGCGTCAGGACTATCCGCGCCACTATATCGCGATGGAGGGCGAGGGGTTCGACGCTTGGTGGCAGGGCTTTTCGTCGAAGACGCGATCGACCCTGTCGCGCAAGGCGCGGCGGCTTGCGGAGCAACTCGACGGCGGATTTGCCGTAAGGTCGTACCGGACGGCAGACGAAGTGGCTGAATTCATGCGCATTGCCGGCGCCCTGTCCGACCGCACCTATCAGGCGCGGCTGATGCAGGCCGGGCTGCCCACGGGCCAGTCCGATGTGGCACGGGCGATCGCGGCGGCGGCAGCGGACAATATCCGCGCCTTCCTGTTGTTCGCGGGCGATCGCGCGATCGCCTATCTTTACCTGCCGGTCGAACGCGACACATTGGTATATGCCCATCTTGGCTATGATCCCGATTTTGCCGATCTGTCGCCGGGGACGGTGCTGCATGTCGAGGCGATGCGGGCGCTCTATGCCGAAGGGCGCTTCCGCGCGTTCGACTTCACCGAGGGCGACGGCGCGCACAAGGCGCAATTCGGCCGGGCCGCGATCGCCTGTGCCGACGTGCTGGTCCTGCGACCGACGCTGCGCAACCGGGCCGCCCTGGCTGCGATGCGCGGCGTAGACGGGCTGGCGGCGCACGGCAAGGCGCTTGTCGATCGCCTGGGTGTGCGGGCTAAGGTCAAAGCGCTCATCCGGGGCTAGGCAGCGGCCGATTCGGGGCGGAGCGGCTGCAATTCCCGGTCTGGTGCGGACGGCGGGACTTGAACCCGCATACCCAGAGGATGGCAGATTTTAAGTCTGCTGCGTCTACCGATTTCGCCACGTCCGCGTGACCGACGCCGGTCAAGCCGATGGGCCGGTGGAGGTCAAGCGATGTTTGCCGCTTCACGCGATGCGGCGGCTCGGCTAGATGCGTGCCATGACTCCAGTCCTCGAGATTTCCGGCCTCGGAAAAACCTATAAAAGCGGCCACACCGCGCTGAGCGATGTCGACCTCACCATCAACAAGGGCGAGATTTTCGCGCTGCTCGGGCCGAACGGCGCGGGAAAGACGACGTTGATCAGCATCGTCTGCGGAATCGTGACCGCGAGCGGCGGCACCGTGACCGTCGGCGGGCACGATCACGCCCGCGATTATCGCGCCGCGCGGACGATGATCGGACTGGTGCCGCAGGAACTGCATACCGATGCGTTCGAAACGGTTCTGACGACGGTCAGCTTCTCGCGCGGGCTGTTCGGCAAGCCGCGCAACCCCGCCTATATCGAACAATTGCTGCGCGACCTGTCGCTGTGGGACAAGCGCGATTCAAAGATCATGGAGCTGTCGGGCGGCATGAAACGCCGCGTGATGATCGCCAAGGCGCTCTCCCACGAACCCGAAGTCCTGTTTCTCGACGAGCCGACCGCCGGGGTCGATGTCGAATTGCGCCGCGATATGTGGAACATGGTGCGCGGGCTGCGCGAGCGCGGGGTGACGATCATCCTCACCACCCATTATATCGAAGAGGCCGAGGAAATGGCCGACCGGGTGGGGGTCATCAGCCATGGCAAGCTGATCCTTGTCGAAGAGAAAAATGCGCTGATCAAGAAGCTCGGCCGCAAGACGCTGACGCTCAACCTGTCCGAGCCGCTGGCGGCGGTTCCGGACGAACTGGCGCAATGGAATCTCGCGCTCGCGGGCGACGGCAACGAGCTGATCTATGAATTCGACAGCCAGGCCGAGGCGACGGGCGTGCCGTCGCTACTCCGGCGGATGAGCGACATCGGTATCGCTTTCAAGGATTTGCACACCAAGCAAAGCTCGCTCGAGGATATTTTCGTCGGGCTGGTGCATGAAAATAAAAGCAGGGCAGGAGCCGCCGCATGATTTCGAACGTCCGCGGCATTCGCGCCATCTACCTCTTCGAAATGGCGCGGTTCGGGCGCACCTTCTGGACCAGCCTGATGCTGCCGGTGATCACCACGGCGCTTTACTTCGTCGTGTTCGGATCGGCGATCGGCAGCCGTATGACCGAGGTCAGCGACGTCCCCTATGGCGCGTTCATCGTGCCCGGGCTGATGATGCTGACGATGTTCACGGAAAGCATCAGCAACGCAAGCTTCGGCATTTATATGCCCAAATGGACGGGCACGATTTACGAGATGCTGTCGGCGCCGCGGCGACGAAGTCGGTCATCATCGGCGCGATCATTTTCGCGACCGCGCATCTGTTCGTCGACGTGCAGGTCGCACATCCGCTGTTGATGGTGGCGTTCATGGCGCTGATGGCGGTGACCTTCTGCCTGTTCGGCTTTATCATCGGCATCTGGGCGCAGAGCTTCGAACAGTTGCAGGTCATTCCGCTGCTTGTCGTCTATCCGCTCACTTTCCTCGGTGGCGCCTTCTATTCGCTCGACATGCTGCCCGCCGCATGGCGGACGGTGACGCTGTTCAACCCCGTGGTCTATCTGATCAGCGGGTTCCGCTGGACCTTCTTCGGCAAGGGCGACGTCGCGATCGAGGTGAGCATGGGCGCAGTCGCGCTCTTCCTGGCGTTGTGCCTGGGCGTTATCTTCTGGATGTTCCGGACGGGCTACCGGCTGAAAAACTAAGGTCGGCTACGACCTTTCAGCCGGTTCCGTCAGGACATATCAACTGTTCAGGCGCTCGCGCATTTCCTTGCCCGGTTTGAAATAGGGCACATTCTTCGCCTTCACGTCGACCGAGGCGCCGGTGCGCGGATTGCGCCCGGTCCGCGATTCGCGCGCACGGGTCGAAAACGCCCCGAAACCGCGCAATTCGACGCGCCCGCCGGCGGCGAGTTGGTCGACGATGGAATCGAAAAATACATCGACGATGCGCTCGACTTCTTCGAGCCGCAAATCGCTGTTTTCACTCGCGATCTTCTGAACCAGTTCTGACCGGATCATCTGCTTCCCCTATTATAAATCACGCATTTTCCCGCCGAGGCAGGTTCCGGTCGTTGCCGGTCGATTGTGCGTGAGACCCCTCCCAACGCGCGCGGAAGCTATCATGAAACCCGGGTTGGTTCAAAATATATAAGGAAATAAAAAGGCCCGCAGAGGGACACTCTGCGGGCCTTTCCCATTGCCATGCGGCAGGCGGAAGAAGGGGTCAGTCCTTCTTGCCGGCCTTCAGCGCTTCGCCGAGGATGTCGCCGAGCGATGCACCCGAGTCCGACGAACCGTACTGAGCGACGGCTTCCTTCTCTTCGGCGATCTGCATCGCCTTGACCGAGAAGTTCGGCTTTTTCGAACGGTCGAAGCCGATGACCATCGCATCGAACTTCTGACCGACCTGGTAACGTTCGGCGCGCTGTTCGTCGCGGTCGCGGCCAAGGTCGGCGCGCTTGATGAAGCCGGTGGCGCCATCTTCGCCCGCCTGGACTTCGAGGCCGTTGTCGCGGACTTCGAGGACGGTGACGGTGACGACGTCGTTCTTCTTCACCGAGCCGGCAGCAGCGGTGCCGCCGCCAACGGCCGGAGCACCCTTTTCAAGCTGCTTGATGCCGAGGCTGATGCGTTCCTTCTCGACGTCGACGTCGAGAACGACGACCTGCACGGCCTCGCCCTTGCGGTGGAGGTGCAGCGCTTCTTCGCCCGAGATGCCCCAGGCGATGTCCGACATGTGAACCATGCCGTCGACGTCGCCCGGCAGGCCGACGAACAGACCGAATTCGGTCGCGTTCTTGACTTCGCCTTCGACGACCGAGCCGACCGGGTGAGCCTCCGCAAAGGCGCCCCAGGGGTTCGACTGGGCCTGCTTGAGGCCGAGCGAGATGCGGCGCTTGTCGCTGTCGACTTCGAGGACGATGACGTCGACTTCCTGGCTGGTCGAAACGATCTTGCCGGGGTGGACGTTCTTCTTGACCCACGACATTTCGCTGACGTGGACCAGGCCTTCGATGCCGGCTTCGAGTTCGACGAACGCACCATAATCGGTGATGTTCGTGACGGTGCCCGACAGCTTCGCACCGACGGGGTACTTGGCGGCGACGCCTTCCCACGGATCGCTTTCGAGCTGCTTCATGCCAAGGCTGATGCGCTGCGTGTCGCGGTTGATGCGGATGATCTGGACGCGGACATTGTCACCGATGTTGATGACTTCGCTCGGGTGGTTGACGCGCTTGTAGCTCATATCTGTGACATGGAGCAGGCCGTCGATGCCGCCGAGGTCGACGAACGCACCATAATCGGTGATGTTCTTGACCGCGCCTTCGATGATCTGACCTTCTTCCAGGTTCTGGATCAGGCCCGAACGCTGTTCGGCGCGCGTTTCTTCCAGGATGGCGCGACGCGACACGACGATGTTGCCGCGGCGGCGATCCATCTTGAGGATCTGGAAGGGCTGCGGCAGGTCCATGAGCGGGCCGACGTCGCGCACGGGGCGGATATCGACCTGCGAACCCGGAAGGAACGCCACGGCGCCGCCGAGGTCGACGGTGAAGCCGCCCTTGACGCGGCCGAAGATGACGCCTTCGACGCGGGCTTCCTTGTTGAATTCTTCTTCGAGGCGGTCCCACGCGGCTTCGCGGCGAGCACGGTCGCGCGACAGCATGGTTTCGCCATTGGCGTTTTCGACGCGGTCGACATAGACTTCGACTTCGTCGCCGACATTGATGTCGGCCTTCTGGCCCGGCATCGCGAATTCGCGAAGCGGCACGCGGCCTTCGCTCTTCAGGCCGATGTCGATCACTGCCAGGTCGTTTTCGATCGCGGTCACGGTGCCCTTGACGACGCGGCCTTCAAAGCCGCCATCAGCACCACCCAGCGATTCGTCGAGCATCGCGGCGAAATCGTCGCGCGACGGAAAAGCCGTAGAGGCCATAGAGTGTTTTCCTTACTTCATTTGTTCCGGCCAAGCGGTTGGTTCCGCTGGTCTTGTGGCCGATCCGTCCTGCCCGCCGGATGCGATGCAGGACATCCTCTGGACGCGCCATCGGCGAGCCATGGACAAAGCAAAAAGGGCGCGACGAGTGCGCCCCGTCACGCCCGACGCTCGGATATGAGCGGCGGTTCGTCCATGCCTCGACCGGCTGGAGAGCCCGTCGGACGGGGCGCATATAGGTCCGAAGCCGCAGATTGGCAAGGCGAAAGGCCAAATCCGTCGGCCCCGCGCAGGCGGGGGCCGCGAGGGGCCTTAGCTGCTTAACTCCTTCGCGGGTGCGACGTGATCGCGGTAAACCCCATCGTAAGACCTTGGCTTGTAGATTCTCCCAATCGAGAGGGGTCTCAATGCCACAGGCGGTGCATGGTCCGTTCGCCGATCCGGCGGTCGAAGCGCGTTTCCAGGAAGCCGCGCGCACGCTGCGGCTGCCCTTCGTGCGTGTCTATGGCGTGCTCTTCATGCTCGTGGCGCTTGCCTACACGATCGCCAACCCCTTGTTCGTCAGTCATGAGGATACGGCGACGCTCGCAGTCTATTTCGGCTGCATGCTCATCCTTGCGGGCGCCTATATCGGCGCGACCTTCTGGCCCGGCTATATCAGCCGGCCGGGGATCGATTTTGCCGCGCTGCTCGGCATCGTCTTCCTGCTCGGTCACATCAACCTCGTGCTGTTCGACGAACTGATCGACATGCAGGAGGAGATGCACGCGGTGGGCGTAATGAACCGCCTGTCGGTCAGCGCCTTTGCCGCGGTGGCGCTGGCAGGCCGGCCGCGCCTGTTCCTGCTGTGGCTCGCGCTCGACTTCGCCGTTTTCCTCGCAACCGTGATCCCCGTGCAAAGCCATGGCGCCGGCCTCTGGTACGCGCTGCTCAGCTATCTGAGCGGCGCGACGATCATGGTGGCAATCAACTTCGCGATCGACCGCTCGAGCCGCGGCGCCTTTGCGCTCGCCGAGGCACTGGAGGCCGAACGCAAGAAGAATGAGGATCTCGTCTACAACATGTTGCCACCCGCAGCGGTCGAACGCATTCGCGACGGGCGGATGGTCGCCGACGCCTATGCCGATGCCAGCGTGATCTTCATCGACATGGCGGGCTTTACGAACCTGACGAAGCGCGTATCGCCGGGGCACCTGGTCGAGGTGCTCAATGCCTTTTTCAATCACGCCGACGCCTGCGCGGCCCGCCACGGCGTCGAAAAGGTCAAGACGATCGGCGACGCCTATCTCGCCATCGCTGGCGGGAATGTGACGGCGGGCAACAGCGCCGACGCCGCGATCGCCTTCGCCCGCGATGTGCTGGCGGGGGTTCCCGGATTGCAGGAGGTTGCGGGCACCGATGTCGGCCTGCGGGTCGGCATTCATAGCGGCCCTGTCGTCGGCGGCGTGATCGGGGCGACGCGCATGGCCTATGATTATTGGGGCGAGACGGTGAATATGGCGGCGCGGCTGGAAGGGACGGCCCCGGTCAACGGCATGGCTATTTCGGAAAGCACCTGGCTGCGTGCGAGGGACCGCGCCGAATTCGGTCCGCCACATCACGAGATGCTGAAGGGCGTTGGCGAGACCTGCATCTACCACACAGTGCCCCGGACCGGGGACGCGTTGCCCGATATCAGCCGGGTCGCCTGACCCGTCCTTCGACAAACGCGATTGCCGCTGCCAGCGCGGCGTCGCGGTCCATGTCGCTATTGTCGAGCAACAGCGCATCGGCGGCGCGCAGCAGCGGCGCATCGGCACGGCCGGTATCGCGCGCGTCGCGGGCGTGGACGTCGGCGAGCACAGCGTCATAGGTCACATCGACGCCGCGTCCCTGCATCTCGGCATGGCGTCGGCGCGCGCGTTCCTCGGGGGTGGCGGTCACGAACAGCTTGGCATCGGCGTGCGGTGCGATGACGGTGCCTATGTCGCGGCCGTCGAGTACGGCGCCGCCCGGCTGGTTGGCAAAATCGACCTGCCGCTGGAACAGCGCCGCACGGACCTGCGGATGGACCGACACACGGCTGGCGAGGCTGCCGGTGCTTTCGAAGCGGAGCGCGGGGTCGTCCAGCAGGCTGGCCGGGAAATCGCATGCGGCCAGCGCGTCGGCGGCACTGTCGGGATCGCCATGGTTGAGCTGCGTCTGATAACCGACCGCACGATAGAGGAGGCCGGTGTCGAGCACGGGCAGGCCATAATGGTCGGCGAGCTGGCGGGCGAGCGTGCCCTTGCCCGATGCGGTGGGGCCATCAACGGCGATGATCACTTCGCGCTCCAGTCGTCCAGTCGGATATGCGTCAGCCGGCCGTCCTTGCCGAAATTGACCTGCATAGAGCCCGCGCCGAGCATGGTCGAACACTCCGTCGATCCTGCCTTGTCGAAAGCGAAGCAACTGAATTTCACCCCGGGCAGCTGGGCTTCGATGCGGGCCATCACGTCGGCGCGTCGGCGCGCCGTGCCGATCGCGAAGATGCCGATTGCATCGTCGCCTTTGACAGAGAGCCATTTGACCACGATGCGCCCACTGTCGATGCTGTGGGCGACCGGGCCATCGCCGTAATAGGA
>JAFAED010000161.1 GCA_023424275.1 Pseudomonadota bacterium
GCGCTGAACAGCGCTGACGCGCCCGCCACCCACTGCTGCCCGGATCGCTAACAGGCGCATCCTCCAAAATTATAACAAAGCCGATTCAACATCTTATAATTATATCGGACACGATTTAATCGGTACCGCTTGACGAAGCGGGGCGCCCCACCTAATTAGATCGCATCCGATGCAAACGGATGCGATCACAACCCCGAAAGGACCCTGAACATGGCTGACAAAATTCTCTTCTCCGGCACCACCCACGTCAAAGGCGGCAAGGATGGCTACGCCCGCAGCACCAACGGCGTGCTCGACATCGCGCTGCCCCAGCCGCACCCCGCCGCCGAAAATCTCTTCGCCGCCGCCTGGTCGACCTGCTTCATCGGCGCGCTCGAACTCGCCGCGTCGCAGAAGAAGGTGACGCTGCCCGCCAGCCCCGAAGCCGACACGACGATCGACCTTTTGAACCGCGGTGCCGATGGCTTCGTCCTGCGCGCGCGCCTCGACATTTCGGTCCCCGGCGTCGACCGCGACACGGCACGCGAACTCGTCGACCTTGCCCACAAGATCTGCCCCTATTCGAAGGCGGTCGAAGGCAATATCGACATCGAACTCAACCTCGCCTGAGGTCCTCTTCGATCGGGCGGCGCAACGCAGCGCCGCCCGGTTGCGCGCAGCTTCATGCCGCGTCGTGGAAAATGACCCCCAATGTGTGGCGCCGTCCCGACCGCACCTCGCTGACCCCGTGCCGCATCGTCACCCGGTAATCGCCGCGACTGCCGCGCACCGGCCGGACATTCACCGCAAACAGCACCGCATCGCCCTTCGCCAACGGCACGACGGCGGCGCGCGATTGCATGCGCGGCCGCTGTTCGGTCAGCACGAACTCCCCACCCGTAAAATCGGCCCCATGCGCCGACAGCAACACCGCCGCCTGCACCGGAAACACATGCTCGCCGTACCGGTCCTGGTGCAGGCAATTATAATCGCCCGGACCATATTGCAGCAGCAGCGGCGTGGGCCGCCGCTGCTCCGCCGCATGGCACCGCGCGAGGAATTCGGCGTGATCCGCCGGAAAGCGGACCGCCATCCCCATCCGTTCGTGCCAGCGGTTCGCGATCGCGACGAGCCGCGGATAGAGCGCGGCGCGCAACGCGGCGACCGGCGACGGCAGCGGATAGGCGAAGTAGCGATATTCGCCGCGCCCGAACCCGTGCCGTGCCATATGGACATGGCTGCGAAACCCCGCCTCGTCGGCATAAAGCGCGGCCAGCGCGTCGCATTCGTCGCCGCCGAGCAGCGCGGGCAGCACCGCCCACCCGTCGCGGTCGAGCGCCGCCAGGGTCGCATCCCAGTCCAGCGCGGCAAGGCGCATATCGATCGTCGTTTCCATCCCGGCCATGGCACGGCCCTGGCATCCCGCCCGGCCCGCCGCGCCCCGTTTCTTGCTTTCAAAGCGAAAGCCCCAAGCCGGACCACCGTCCGGCGCATCCGGGGCACAGCGGGCCTGATCGGGACTTCCACGCCCGCGCATCTTCTCTCTAGTCGGCCTCAAGGGGGCGATCGAAGACAGGAGCAAGGATGATGAGCGCCCTTTCGACCCGGCACGAGCCCGATCCGGTCGGCCCACCGACGGCGGCCGATTATGCACTGAGCCTTCAGTTCTGCCGCGTCGGCTTTCTGTCGCTGACGCGGCTGCAACTCGCGCTCGAACGCGGCGACCGGTCGCGCGCGATGGAGGCGATTGACGATCTCCACGCGCTCGATGGCAAGGTCGAACGCCTTGTCGGCGCACTCGCGGTCGCGTCCGACGATCCGCTTAGGGGACATGTCGACCGCATCCTCCAGGAAGGAAAGATGGCCGTCGCTTTCGAGAAGCTCGCGCTGGCAAGCGGGATCAGCGGGCCGGATCTTTCGTCGCGGCCCCGCGTGCCGGAACATATCGGCGGCCCAGGAGAGGAAGCCGAGCGTGCCGGCATCGCCGACTGGCCGCCCGCCGAGCCGCGAGCGGCGCGCCTCATGCGCGTCTATGGACCGCGTGTGGCGGTGCTGCTCGCGATCGCGACCGCAACGCTCGCCGCATTGCTGTTTTCGCTCTAGGGTCCGTACTCAATCGCCCCGGCAGCCCCCCGCCGCCGCCATCCCCGCCGGCCAGCGCAGTTCATAGGTCACAAGAAACCCGTCATGGTCCGACAATTGCGGGCCGCTCGCGCCACCGTCGAACAGCGCCTCGACGCGGATCGGCCGCATCGTCACCTGCTCGCCGTCGGCGAAAAATTGCAGGTCCTGCGTGTCCATCCACGGCGCGTCGCCGTCCCACGACATCTTCACCTCGCACCCCGACGCCGGATCGATGCATATCTCGTGCACCAGGGTCAGCGGGTGATATTCGGAAAATCCCGCCCAGCGGTCCTCCGAATGGCGCATGTTGAAATCGCCGCCGAAAATCAGCGGCACCGCCAGATCCTGCGTTCGCCCGATAAATTCCGACGCCGCGATCGCCTGCCGCGCATGCGCCTCGCCATCGCGCGCCGCGGACACGCCCGACGCACCGCGCGAATTCATATGCGTGTTATAGATGTCGATCGGTGCGGGCACCCCCGGCATCGCGATCCGCGCCAGCATCACCCCCTTGTTCGACAGGCAGTCGAGTCCCGCGCAGGCGCGGCGGCCATAGGCATCGAGCGCCATATCGACGATCGGATAGCGCGACGCGATCGCCAGCCCGCCGCCGAGCAGCTTGATCCCGAGCTCGCCCTTCAGCGGCTTGGCCTTGCCCGCCATCTTCTCATGGTCGGCGATATAGGGTTTCGTCAGGCGCCGCGGCCCCGGTGCGATCGCCGGATAGCCGCTCGCTTCGACCGCACGTTTCGCGGCGCCGCTGAACATTTCCTGGAACAGGACGACGTCGGGCGCCGTGCCCGCTTCGCGCATCGCCGCCAGTCGCTCTCCGATCTGCCGCAGCTCGGCCGCACGCCCGTTGCGCGCCGGCCAGCCCAGCCCCTCCAGATTATAGGTCAGCACCGACAGCGTCGCGCTGGCCGTTTGCCCGTCGGCGGCCAGCGTCACCGGCGCGGCGGGCGCCGCATCGCACGCCATCACGCGCAGCGGCGGCTTCGGCCCGCAAGCCGCGAGCGCAAGGGCGCTTGCCGCAATAACAGACCGCCGGAAAAACGAAGCACGAAGCACGAAGCACGAAGCACGAAGTACAGCCATCACCACCCGCCCCTAACGCACCCGGCGGCGCACGTCACCGCCTCGCCGGTTCACAACGCGCTCCACCATGCTAAGGTCCGGTTTCCAAACCCGAAACGGGAAAGCAAATCATGCCCCTTCTCTCCGCCACGGCGCTCCTGCCGCTCCTGACGCTCGCCGCCCAACCCGGCGATACCGCCGATCCGCCGTGGCGGGGGCAGATGCAATGTACCGTCACCTGGAACGATACCGGCGGCATGGACGATGCGTGGACATTGGCGGTCGCCAGCGACACCAATAATATGAAGCTCGCGATCGCCGCGCGCGCCACGGCCGCCGATCCCAAACCGCTGGCAAAGGACGAAACGCGCGAACTCAAGCCGCGCAAGGCAAAGCTCGAAATTGCCGGCATGGGCGGCGGTGAGGTCGAAGTGACCAGTTTTGCGATCGGCGAAAACCGCATGTGGCACGACATCCCGCTCGGCCATGTCGAAAACCTCGACAAATTCCCCGCCGACTTTGCGCTCACCCTCAGCTTTGAAAATGTCGCACCGATGACGATGAAAATGCGCGACTTTGCCGCCGCGCGTACCTATCTCAAACGCTGCCTCGACCGCTGATCAACGGAAAGTCCCCCATGTCCCGCTCCATCGCCACCGCCCTCCTGCTCGCCGCCACCGCCGCCGCGCCCGCTTCGGCGCAATCGGGCATCGACGCCGCGAACCTTACCCAGACCGTCCGCACGCTCGCCTCCGACCAGTTTCAGGGTCGCGCACCCGGCACGATCGGCGAAGAACGCACGATCGGCTATCTGATCGGCCGGCTTCAGGCGCTTGGCCTCGAACCCGCGGGCCCCGACGGCGGCTGGACCCAGCCCGTGCCCTTGCTCCACACGCGCGTCGGCACGCCGACGACGCTCGCCTTCGACCGCAAGGGCACCGCAACGCCGCTGACCTTCGGTACCGACATCTATCTCTCGACGCTCCAGCCCAGGGATCAGGCGGTGATCGCAAACGCGCCGATGGTGTTCGTCGGCTATGGCGTCACCGCCCCCGAACGCGGCTGGGACGATTTCAAGGGGCAGGATCTGAAGGGCAAGGTCGCGGTCTTCCTGATCAACGATCCCGATTTCGTCGCGGCGAAGGGCGAGGATGCGTTCGGCAAGTTCGGCGGCCGCACGATGACCTATTATGGCCGCTGGACCTACAAGTTCGAAGAAGCGTCGCGCCGCGGCGCGATCGGCGCGCTGATCGTCCACGACACCGACGGCGTCGGCTATGGCTGGAACGTCGTCAAAAGCCCCGGCGGCGAAAATTACGGCCTCGTCAAACCGCCCGAACAGGTGACCAGCCTCGCGCTGCAAGGCTGGATCTCGGGCGAAACCGCGACCAGCCTGTTCGCGAACGCCGGACAGGATCTGGCAAAGCTGCGCACCGCCGCACGCCGCAAGGATTTCAAACCCGTCGACCTCGGCACCGCCTTCAACGCCGCGCTCCCGGTGACGCAGGAAGTCGTGCAGAGCCAGAATGTCCTCGCCAAGATTTCGGGCGCCAAACGCCCCGACGAGGTGGTGATGTATGGCGCGCACTGGGATGCCTATGGCGAGGGTGCCCCCGACGAAAAGGGCCGCATCTACCGCGCCGGCGCCAATGACGACGCGCTCGGCGTCGCCGGATTGTTCGAGATTGCCCGGCTGTTCAAGGCCGCGCCCGCGCCCGACCGCACGATCGCCTTCGCCTTCTGGACCGCCGAGGAACGCGGACTGCTGGGGTCGGAAGCCTATGCGCAAGACCCGGTCTTCGCCGCTGAAAAGACCGTCGCCAACTTCGGCCTCGATATCCTTCAGACTGCGGGGCGCGCAAAGGACGTCGTCCTCGTCGGCAAGGGACAGGGCAGTCTCGAAGACGATCTCGCGCGCGTTGCAAAGGCGCAGGGCCGCACCGTCAGTGTCGAAAGCCTGCCCGAACGCGGTCTCTTCTACCGCGCCGACCATTTCAGCCTCGCCAAGCGCGGCGTCCCCGTCCTGCTCATGATGGGCATCGCGGGCGCCTCCGACCTCGTCGAGGGCGGCAAGCCCGCCGGGCAGGCGTGGGTCGATGCCTATACGGGCAAATGCTATCATCAGGCGTGCGACGCGTGGGACGAAAGCTGGAACTTGGACGGCGCGGTTCAGGACATTTCGCTCTTCCACACGCTCGGCGACGAACTCGCGCGCTCGGCAAAATGGCCGGGCTGG
>JAFAED010000395.1 GCA_023424275.1 Pseudomonadota bacterium
CTCGAGCCGCTTGAGCCCCGGAAAGGCCGCGAGCATCGCCGCGAACTGGCGCGGCGTCGCCGAGGTGACGTCGCCCGCCATGCGGACGGTCGCGCCGTCGATCACCGAAAAGGGGCCGAAGCGCGCCTTGGCATGGCCGAGCGTCGTGAGCGTCGCGGCGGGCGCATAACGGCGCGTCGCCGCGAAATCGGCATCTTCGGAGAGCGCCTCGTCATCGAGCAGCGCGGCATCCTCGTCGATGACATCTTCGTCGCTATAGGCGGCGCCGTCGTCGTCGCCGGCACCGTCCCAGGTCCATGTCACCGTCGTCGTGGTGACGGTGACGACCTGTTGCGCCTGCGCCGGCGCGAACGCCAGCACCGCCGCAAAAGCGGCGACGATGAGCGTGCGAAGCAGGGCGGACGGCGAAACCATGCGTCCGCTTTCGCGCGGGCGCGATAACCAAATGGCAAAGCGGCAACGTCAGCGGCCCGTTAACCCTGTAATGAGACGCCGCTCTGCCATGGCCGCCGCGATCAACCCGGCGGCGTCATCCGGCCTCGCACAGCGCCTTGAGCTGCTCAGCGACCGCGCTCCAGCCGGGGATGAAGCCCATCTCCTCATGCTGCGAACGCGCTTCGTCGGTCCAGTGCCGCGCCCAGCCGGTGAAGCGCGTGCCGCCTCCTTCGGGCGCGATTTCCCAACCGCCGATCATGAACGGTCCCGCCGCCGCCAGTCGCCCATCGGCATCGCGCACCACGGCGTCGGTCGTCACGAAGCGCACGCCGGGGACGACCTCGAGGAAGATGCCGTCGGTCGGCATCGTCTCGCCTTCGGGCCCGTGCATCGTCATCGCGCAGCGGCCGCCGCTGCGAAGGTCGATCGCGTCGAGCGTGACGGTCCACGGCGCCGGGCACCACCATTCGGCCATGCGTTCGGTCATCACCTGCCACACATTTTCGGGGCTGGCATCGATCAGCGTCGTCACCGACAATTCGCGGGCTTCGGTCATATAGGTCTCCTGAGGGGGAAGGGTCAGTCGCGGTCGGGCGCGCCGAGCGGGAAATAGGCGCGGTACGGCCGCGCATCCTCGACGCAGCGCGAAATCGTCGGATGTGCGAGCAGCCGCGCGCGATAGGCGCGCAGATTCTCATATATGTCGGGGATCCGGTACACCCAATCGGCATAGAAGAGCGCCGGCGCCGCCGCGCAATCGGCCATCGTAAAGCCATAAGGCGTCGCCCAGCCGCCGCCCGCCAGCTCCTTGTCGAGCCACGCGTAAATCGTGTCGAGCCGCGCATGCGTCTGTTCGACGATGATCGGCAGATGGTTTTCGGGCCCGCGCAGCGCGTCGTTCACCACCTCCTGCATCCGGTTCATCACATGATGGTCGAAAATGCGGTCGAACAGCCGGACCTTCAGCGCCGCATCGAAATCCTGCGGGATCAGCCGCGGTTCGGGGACCAGCCGGTCGAGATATTCGATGATGATCGACGTTTCGAACCAGGGCACGCCGTCGTGGACGAGCAGCGGGAACTGCCCGACCGGCCAATAGGCCCTCAGTTCGGGCATATGGTCGGGAAACGCCGGATCGACCGAGCGATAGTCGAACTCGATCCCCTTCTCGTACAGCGCGATCAGCACCTTCCATGTGTAGGAGGAAAAGGGGTGGCCGTAATAAATCAGCATCAATTGCGATCCTTGCGCGTCAGCCAGGCGAGCGGCCAGCCGACGAAGGCAATATGCGGGAAGAGCGCGATCGCGCCCTTGACGAGATCGGCGGGGGGAAAGGGCGATCCGAAGCGGAGCGGCAGGACGATGCCATTCATGATGACATAAAGCAGCAGTCCGTAGAGCGTTCCGGTGAGCCACCACGGCGATGCGGTCAGCGCGCTCCAGCGCCGCGCGACGAAAAACCACGCCGCGACCATCGCGCCCATGATCGCGAAGTGCGTCGCCAGCCCCGCGATATCGCCGGCGATGCCCCATTGGCGCGCGCCGTCGCCGAACGGCCCACTCGCCACCGCGTGCAGCATCGACGAGACGGTGCCGCCCTGCACGACGCTCGACACCGCCGCATAGACGATGTCGAGCGTGCCGCAGAGCGCCCAGGCGAAGAGTGCCGGGTTACGCCGCTCCAATGGCCTCGCCCCGCACGGCGGCCTCGATCGTGGCGATGTCGATCTTGTGCATCGTCATCATCGCGTCGAACGCGCGCTTTGCGACTTCGGCGTCGCCGCCCATCGTCGCATCGGTCAGCACGCGGGGGGTGATTTGCCAGTTGAGGCCCCATTTATCCTTGCACCAGCCGCAGGCGCTTTCCTTGCCGCCATTGCCGACGATCGCGTTCCAGTAACGGTCGGTTTCTTCCTGCGTGTCGGTGTGGACCTGGAAGGAAAAGGCCTCGCTGTGCGGAAAGATCGGGCCGCCGTTCAGCCCGACGCACGGGATGCCCAATATGGTGAAATCGACCGTCAGCGCGTCGCCCTTCTTGCCGCCGGGAAAATCGCCGGGCGCCTTGTGCACCGCGCCGACATTGCTGTCCGGAAAGGTCGCGGCATAGAAATTCGCCGCTTCCTCGGCGTCCTTGTCGTACCACAGGCACAGGCTCACCGGCTGGCTTGTCGGTTGGTTCGTCATCGTCTCTCTCCTTGTCTTTTCTGGGGGGATTATGTCTTTCGCGGCCCGACGAAACCGATCGGTGCGCCCTGCGGGTCGATTGCGTTCATCGCATATTCGCCGCCCGGGATTTCCATCGGTTCGTTGGTGATCGTGCCGCCATTGGCTTTCACCGCGTCGCGCGCGCGGTCGATATCGTCGACCCCGATATAGAAACTCCATACCGGCACCGGATAACCTTCCATCAGCGGCATCACCGCGCCCAGCCCCACATCGCCGCGCTGGATAAAGCGGTACGCGCCCAGCTCGCCCATCGGCATCTCGCCGTCCTGCCCCCAGCCGAAATGCTTTTTATAGAAAGCGATGGCGGCGTCGGAATCGCTCGTCGCCAGCTCATTCCAGCGCATATGCTGCGCCTCGGTCACCGAAAACACGTCGCTCTCCATGCCTTCCATGCCCTCGGGGGGCTTGGGGTCCATGACATAGAAGACCGCGCCTTGCGGGTCGGCGACCATCGCGATGCGTCCGACGGGAATGTCCATCGCGGGCATCTGTACCGCGCCGCCGTCGGCGACGATCGCCGCGACCGCGGCATCGACGTCGGCGACGTGGAGATAGCCGATCCAGATCGGCCGCGCGCCGCCCGCGATCATGTCGGTATTGAGCGCGAGCACGCCGCCGGCATTGCCGCCGTCGCTACGCCCGATCATGCGGTAATCGACGCCGCCCGCGGTCGTCTCGCCGGTCGCCGCGATATTCCAGCCGACCACCGCGCCGTAAAATCGCGCCGCGCCTGCCGGGTCGGGGGTCATCAGTTCGTACCAGATGAAGTTCGATGCCTCGGTCATTGTCGCTCTCCTCGATTGGATTTCAATATGTCAGGCTCGGAAACCAGTCGCCGCGTCCCTCGGGCGTCATGTCGAGCAGGCCCCACAGCGGATCGACCAGGTCGCCCGCGCGGTGGTGCTGGCCGGGATCGTCGGGCGCATAGGCCATCTCGCTCGCCCAGACGTGGCGGATCGCCGCGCAGTCCTTGCGAAAGACGTTGAAGATCGTCTCGTCCCAATTTTCACCCGGCTTCATGCCACGTTCGGCGCGCTTCGCGTCGCTGATCTTCGACGTGTCGCCGAAATAATCGGCCGAATAGTGTCCATCGACGTCGGACAGGAAGGTCAGGTGGGGCAGGCGGCGATCCTTCGCCCACGCCTCGAGCCGCGCGATCGGCGACTTGGCGACGACGTAAAAGGATGTGCGCTGGCCGATATGGCGCGCCGCGCCGTCGATCGCGTCGAGCATATGCGTGCAGCCGGTACACGGCTTGTCGCGCTCGGGTCCGAACATGAAACTTTGCAGGATGATGCTCGGCTTGCCTGCAAACAGCTCGGACAGCGTCACGCGCTCGGGACGCTGGTGCGCGCCGATCCGCTCGAACGCATAATCCTCGGGCACTTCCCCGCCCGGCGGCAGCGCGCGGCGCTTCGCCGCGACCGCTTCGATCTGGCGGCGTAGCGCGATTTCGTCGTCGAGCAGTTCGGCGCGTGCGGTGCGATAGGCTTCGCTCTCGTTCGGGAAGGACAGATGTTGTATCCTCGTCATCGCGCATATCCTTTCGTCGCTTCGATCGGCGGGGCGCGGAATCCCATCGCGATCCATGCCGTCAGCAGCCGCCACATGAACTTGCCCGACGGCGATTTGTAATTGGGAAGGTCGTCCGGCAGTTCGACGCCTGCAGGCCGGTCGCCGACGATCGTGCGCATCTCGGCGGCCGGGCGCTCGCCTTCGGGAAGGCGCGCCGAATAGACGCTCAGCCAATGCCC
>JAFAED010000409.1 GCA_023424275.1 Pseudomonadota bacterium
ATGATGATCACCGCGACGATCTTGGCGACCGGCCCCTGCACCGATTCCAGAACCTGCTGCAGCGGCTCCTCCCACGGCATGCCCGAGCCCGCGGCCTGCGCGGTGGCGGCGAAAAGCAGGCCTGCGGCAAGCGCGGCTGCGGCGATCTTCGGCATGCCGCGGCGCGAATTCGTGTTGGCTGACATGGTTCAGTCTCCTGTCTTGGGATGATCGGAAGTGAGTTCGACGACGCCGTAACCCCCGTCGGGGTCGAGCCCGGCGACGCGCGCCACGGTCTCGACGCGCCGGGCTAGCCCGCGCCCCGAGATGAAAACGATGAGGTCGATCGCGTCGGCGATGAGACGGCGCGGCACCGTGACCACAGCTTCCTGGATCAGCTGCTCAAGCCGGTAGAGCGCCGCGACCGCGCCATTTGCATGGATCGTCGCGATCCCGCCGGGGTGGCCGGTGTTCCACGCCTTGAGCATGTCGAGCGCCTCGCGGCCGCGCACCTCGCCGACGATGATCCGGTCGGGCCGCAGCCGCAGCGTCGAGCGCACGAGATCAGCCATCGTGACCATGCCCGCAGCGCCCGCGCCGACGGTGCGCGTGCGCAGCGCGACGACGTCCGACGCCGCGCATTGCAGTTCGCGCGTGTCCTCGATCAGAATCACCCGCTCGTCGAGATCGCCCATCTCGGCGAGCAGCGCATTGGCGAGTGTCGTCTTGCCCGATGAGGTGCCGCCGACGATGAGGACGTTCTGGCGCTCGACGACCGCCATGGCGAGGCGCCGCGCCATCTCGGCCGACATGATGCCGTCCTTCACATAGTCGAGCAAAGAGTGGATCTTCGCGGCGGGCTTGCGGATCGAGAAGCAAGGCGCGGTCGCGACCGGCGGCAGCACGCCCTCGAAACGCTCGCCTGCCCCCTGCCCATGCGGCGGCAATTCTGCCGAGATGATCGGCGAGGCGGCATGCGCTTCGGTGCGCGCATGGCTTGCGACGAGGCGAATGATCCGCTCGACCTGTGCGGGCTCAAAGCGGAAGCCGCTGTCCCAGCGGCCGCGGCCGAGGCGGTCGAGCCAGAGCCGACCGTCGGGATTGATCATGATCTCGATGACTTCGGCGTCGGCGAGCGCCGCCGCGATCGTCGGCCCCATCGCCGTGCGAAGCATCGCGCGGCTGCGGGCTGCTGAGAGCGCCTCGCTCATGACCGCGGCGCCTTGCTGGCCGGCGTGCCGCCGAGCGTGCAGGTCCCGCCCGCCATCGCCTCGCCGACGCGCGCGACAAAGGCGTTGAAACGGTCGCGGCCGACTGCGCGCGCGGCATCGTCGCCTTCGGCGAGCGGCGCCTGCACCGTGAGCTGGTAGCGGATGAACAGCGCAAGGCTCTCGAGGAGGATATGGCCGTCGCGCTCGATGCGTCCGAGCGCCATCGACATGCGGTCCAGCCGAACGCTAAACCTGGTCTCGAGCTCGGAGACGGCTTGCCGATTGAGCCAGGCGGTCAGCGCGTCGACAAGGATCGCCGACTTCGCGGCGCCGGGCTCGGCGGCGAGCGCTTCGAACCGCTGGCTGAGCTCCTGGGGCAGGAAGAGCTGGTAGCGCACCTTGTTTTCCTTGCGGCGTCCCATGATCAGAAGCTCGGCAGAGTGTCGTCGTCGTCACCCTGTCCCTCGTTGAGTGCGTGGGCGCGCTGCACATCGCCTTGCGAATTACGCGACCGGTCCATCGCGCGCTTGTCGGTCGCGGGATCGGCGTCGTCCTGTTCGAGACCCAGCGCATCGATCTGCCTCGGCGGCTCGGCGGGTGCGGGGGGCTCGTCAGCGATTTCAGGCGAGCGCTGCTGCTGAACCCCGCCGTCGTCTTCGGGCGCCTCGGCATCGGCGGCGGTCTCGAGCCGGGCATCGGTGCGCCGCGCGAGGCTGCCCCAGTCATTGGGTCGCGGCTTCGGGCGGTCAGAATAGACCCCGCCCTCGGTTCCGCCTGACGGCGGCGGCAAGATCCGCGCCTTGAAGTGCGGGTCTTCGTAATAGCGCAGCTTCTTGGCGCGGATCGGCGCCATTCCCGACACGAGGACGAGCTCATCCTTGGGATCGAGCTGCATGACCTCGCCCTGCGTCAGCAGCGGCCGCGCGGTTTCCTGACGGCTGACCATGACATGCGCGAGCCAGGGCGCGAGGCGGTGGCCGGCATAGTTGCGCATCGCACGCTGTTCGGTCGCGACGCCGAGGGCGTCGGAGATGCGCCGCGCGGTCCGTTCGTCGTTCGTCGCAAAGGCGACGCGGACGTGACAATTATCGAGGATGGCATTGTGTTCGCCATAGGCCTTCTCGATCTGGTTGAGGCTCTGCGCGATCAGAAAGGCGCGCACACCATAGCCGGCCATGAAGGCAAGGCTCGTTTCGAAGAAGTCGAGCCGTCCGAGCGCCGGGAATTCGTCGAGCATCATTAGCAGCTGATGGCGGCGTAGGCTCGATGCGTGGTCGTCGAGCTTCTCGGTGAGCCGGCGGCCGATCTGGTTAAGGATCAAGCGGACGAGCGGCCGGGTGCGGCTGATGTCGGACGGCGGAATGACCAGATAGAGCGAAACCGGATGCTCGGCTTCGACGAGGTCGGCAATGCGCCAATCGCTGTGCGAGGTGACCGCGGCGATAGTCGGATCGCGGTAGAGGCTGAGATAGGACATGGCGGTCGACAGCACGCCCGAGCGCTCATTCTCGCTCTTGTTGCGGACCTCGCGCGCTGCCGATGCCACCGTCGGGTGGACTTCGGGTTTTTCGGGCGTGCCGAGATGATTGGTTGTCATCATCCGCGTCAGCGTGTCCATGAACGGGCGCTGCGGATCCGAGAGGAAGGTCGCGACGCGCGCCAGCGTCTTCTCTTCCTCGGCGTAGAGGACGTGGAGGATTGCGCCGACGAGCAAACTGTGGCTCGTTTTCTCCCAGTGCCCCCGCTTTTCGAGCGCCCCTTCCGGATCAACCAATATGTCGGCAATATTCTGGACGTCGCGCACTTCGTTCGGGCCGCGGCGGACTTCGAACAGCGGATTGTAGCGCGCCGAGGAGAGATCGGTCGGATTGAACATCAGGGCGTTGCTGAACCGCGCGCGCCAGCCCGCGGTCAGCTGCCAGTTCTCGCCCTTGATGTCGTGGATGACCGCGCTGCCGGTCCAGGAGAGCAACGTCGGAACAACGAGGCCGACGCCTTTGCCCGATCTTGTCGGCGCGAAGGCCATGACATGCTCGGGACCGTCGTGGCGAAGATAATCCGATTTGTGACGCCCGAGGAAGACGCCGGCATCGCGCGTGAGCCCTGCCTTCCTGATTTCGCCATCGCTCGCCCAGCGCGCCGAACCGTAAGTCGTGACATGGCTCGACTGGCGCGCACGCCAGAGCGACCCTGCGATCGCGCTCGCGCATCCAAGGAAACCGCTTGCGGCGGCAATCGTCCCCGCAGTGTCGAAGATCTCGGGCGCATAGGCCTCGAAATGATACCACCAGGGGAAGAGCGCCCATGGTTTGTAGACGGGCGTGCCGAACAAGGTGAACCAGGCCGGGCCGAGTTCCGGCTGATAGCCGAGCGCCGACGCGCAATATTGCGTCGCGCCCCAGACGCCGAGGATCACGATCAGGAAGACGATAAATATCTGGCCGAGCAGCAACCTTGTGGGTGACATCGATCAAACTCCGGGAGGGACGGGCATTTGCCCTGACCCGGAAATAATCGCATCGAACCACGTCTTGCGGACAGGGTCGCTAGGGGGTCGCTTTAGGGCCCCGTGAGGGTCGCTTCGGTCTCAGCGCCCGCACCTGCTGTCGTCCGCGTACCAAAATGCGCCCGGCCTGGCGGCCGAGGCGCGAGAGGCCGGTTGCGAAGCACGATCACGCGGCGCATAGGCCGCCCATGACCAGCGACCTTACCATCATCATCCTCCGCGTCATTGAGCGCGCTCCGCTATGGATGCGGCGTGACCTTGAAGCGAAGGACGCGGTCGTGCGCACCCAAGCTGAAGAAGCATTGGCCGCGATGATCGCCGACGCCCTGCAAAAACAGGACAGTGCCGACTAATCGCGCCTCGCCGCGGCGCGCAGAGGAAGCGATCCGAGCGTGCCGCATTCAAGCAACCGCGCGCGCGATGGACAGGCCCATGAGACCAGAGTGCGCTTATAAGATCGCGCTCCTCTCTGTGATTGAACCGGGCAATTCTCACGCATCGGCGATGGCGGTCTTCTGGCCTCCCAAATCGATGCCGGCGCGGGCGTCGCTCATCGTCAAAGTGAGGACATCGCCCGGTTGCAGGAAGGGACTTGCCTTTTTGAGTTCGGCCGAGAAGCCCTGACGCCTTGCCGCGTCATTGAACAAATTTTCTTGGAGAACCTCCGCCACCTTGGGAGTTACCTGGGCCAAAACCCCGCCAGGCGTTCCCGTCAGTACCATATCCCCGCGTTTCAAGTCCATGAACGCGGATATATGTTCCAGCGTCTCGGCGGGCTTGTAGACGAGCTGATGCGTATTGGCGGTCTGCTTCAACTCGCCGTTATAGTATAGGCCGATGGCCAATCCATCGGCGACAGCGGCGAGGTCTTCCCGCGCGGGCAGGTAGAGCACCGGCCCCGTCGGGCAAAAGGTGCGGTAACTTTTTCCCTGGAACCATTGGAGAAACGACGCGCCGAACATCACGTCCCGTGCGGATACGTCGTTGCAAAGTACGAACCCGGCAACCACGTCCGCGATATTGTCGTCGCCCAGAGCGACGCCGCGTGGCGGTGCGGCGCGCAGGACAACGCCGACTTCGACCTCAAAATCCAGCAAATCGACGCCCTCCGGGCGAACGATATCCTCATAGGGTCCCGACAGGGCCGAGCTGGCCTTGATAAAAAGAAGATTGGCCTTGCGCTCGCTATGACCGGCCTCCTTGACATGATCGCTGTAGTTCAGTCCCTGGCAGACCAGGGTGGCGTCCGACGTGACAGGGCTACGCAGTAGCTTCGCGGGAATCCGCCGTGTTGGACCGTCGAGCGAGATCTGTCCGGCGTCGAGTTCGCCGATCAGATCACTCGTCGTCGCGGCATCCGTGTCCAGCTCGATCACATCGATAAGCTGCTCAGGGCTGGTCGGAGCAGTCCCGATCAGCTTGCCCCAAAGCGGCGTTCCTTCGCCTGAGGAATAGCGAACAATCATGAGCGTCATAGCAAATCCTCTGTAATTGATGTTACTGCGCCCACCGGGCACATTCCGTTTCGCATCGACCGCAAGCGTCGCAGCGCTTGCGCCGAGCCCCATCGCCTGTCGCTCAACCGGCTTTCCGAGTCGCCTTTGTCCGAGCTTTTTGGGGACGAAGATCGAAGGTCACGCCGTCCTGTTCCGCATGAAAATTCGCGAGAAGCATGTCCTTGCGCACCTTCTGCGTCGGCGTCACGGGGATCTCGTCCACGAACTGGATCCAGCCCGGAAGTTTGTGATTGGCGAGCCTGTTCTTCGCTCTTGTGAAAATAGCGGTCGCCAGTCCTTCGTCCGGGTCGGCTCTGCCCGACGGCACGATAAAGGCCAACGGCTCCTCGTCGCGCAGGTCGTCGGCCACCGCCACGACCGCAACACCGCTGACGGCGGGGTCCATGATGATGACTTCCTCGATTTCCGCAACGGCGATATTCTCGCCGCTGCGGCGGATAATGTTTTTCCTCCGCTCGACGAAATACAGCATCCCGTCCGCGCCCTGCTTCACGACGTCGCCAGTTTGGAACCAGCCCGCCGTCCAGGCCTTCTCGGTCGCCTCGGGATCATTGACATACGCCGAGAAGAATCCCGCGCGGGGATCGGCGCCCCCACAACGGACCAGCAACGCCCCCGCCTCTCCGTTTTTCACCGGCTTGCCATCCTCGTCCGCTACGCGGACCTCCCACGGGGGATGCGGTCGACCAAACGCCCGCGTGTGCACTTCGCGCGGCTCGTGCGCATTCGCGATCAGGCGCGAGGTTTCCGTCATCCCCCAGCACTCGATGAGCGGAAAGCCGAACCTCTCTTCGAACCCGGCATGGATGGTTGGATCAACGCCAGCCCCGAGACCGAAGCGCACCATATGAGCGCGATCCCCATCGGCGTCCGGAGCCTTCAGAAGAATGGGAGGAATAAGTCCCAGATAATGGACGCCGGTTGCCTTTGACGACCTGATCTCTTCCCACCAGGTCGATGCCCTGAACCTGTCCGTGGTGATAAGACACCCACCCGTCAGCAGCATCGCATTCAAGGCCAGAACGGTGGCGTTCATATGGAAGGTCGGCAGCGGCACATAAAGCCGTTCGCGGTCGTGTAACGTCAGCAGACCGCCCACATCGGCATAGCTTTGCCCCGACGCGAGGCATGAGCCATTCGAGACAAGACATCCTTTGGGCCGGCTCGTTGTCCCCGATGTGTAAATGATGAGCGCGGGTCGATCCAGAGGGGCGTCCGGACACGCATGCGCCGCAATAGCCGGCGCGGGAAGCTCTTCGTCCAACGCCCGGGCGACCGAGAGCGGATAGCCGACAGCCGCCGCCGCGATTTCGAGTGCCGCAAAATCTTCGGTCGCGGCGACGACGAGAGACACCTCCGCCTGCCGGAAGGCGTGAGTAAATTCATGCGCGAGATAGTCAGGATTGACCGGCACAGCGCAGGCGCCAAGCGAATTCAGCGCGAGGAAATGCCAGAAATATTCAGGCTGGTTGCCGAGCACAACCGCTACCCGCTGCCCCGGTCCGTAGCCCGCACTGCGATAAATTTCGGCTACTCGCGAAATTTCGGCGGCGGCTTGCCTGTAGGTGACCTCCAAACCCTCGGGGAGATAGCTCCGGTCCGCGCAGCGGCTCCATACCAGGAACGGCAAATCGCCTCCCCTTATTGCACTGCGCTGAAACATCCCGAAAACGGTCTGGGGTGCGTCCGCCATGGTCAACCCAGACATTAGAAGCGCTCGATCAGGGTCGCCATTCCCTGCCCGCCGCCCATGCACATGCTGATGATCGCGCGACGCTCGCCCGTCTTGTGGAGATGGTCGATCGCCGTCAATGTCATACGAAGACCCGTTGCGCCGGGAGGATGTCCGACGGACATGCCGCCACCATAAAGGTTGGTCCGGGCATGCGGGATTCCAAGTTGCCGTTCCGCGTGCATGTTGACCGCAGCAAAAGCCTCGTTGATTTCCCAATAGTCAATGTCGTCGACGCCGAGTTGTTGGCGTTTCAAGAGCTCGGCGATGGCCGGCACCGGCCCTGCCCCCATGATCTCGGGCGGGACGCCGACGGTCGTGATCGCGACAATGCGCGCCATCGGCTCGATGCCCGCGGCTTCGGCGGCCGTGCGGTCGGCGACCACGATTGCGGCGGCGCCATCGGTCACGCCGCTCGCATTGCCCGCCGTCACCTTGCCGTTCTTGCGGAAGACCGGCTTGAGCCTCGCCAGGCGGTCGGCCGTCGTGTCGAAGCGCACATATTCATCCTGTGCGAACAGGCGCTCGCCCGCCTTTTCGGCGATCGTTATCGGGGCGATTTGCTGGGCAAGGAAGCCGCTTTCGATCGCGGCCTTCGCGCGTTCCTGGCTCGCCAGCGCCCAGACGTCCATACCCTCGCGGTCATAATCATAGCGTTCGGCAAGCAGTTCGGCGGTCTCGCCCATCAGCTCGCCTCCGAACGGCGAGCGGTAGGCGCTATCGAGCATGTCATCGAGGATCTGCTGGCCGCGCGTCGGCGTCCAGCGCGGCGTGCGCAGCACGAAGGGCGCGCGGCTGAAATTCTCGCCGCCCGCAGCGATCGCGATTTCAGAGTCCCCAACCATCACGAGACGCGCCAGGGTGGCAATCGCCTCGGAGCCCGATGCGCACGCCCGGTTCACATTGACCGCGCTCGATTCCATCGGGAGCCCAGCCCCCAAGGCGACACGCCGGCTGACAAAAAGCCCGTCCTTCTCGACCGGGACGACATTGCCGAAGGCGAGGTGATCGATGCGTGCGGGATCGAACCCTGCGCGTTCGATCGTCGCCTTGACCGCATGCACGCCGAGATCGGTCAGCGGGGTGTCGCGCAACGATTTACCAAAGTCGCCGAAAGGCGTGCGCGCGCCCCGACCGAGAATGACTTGCGACGTCATCGCCTTCGCTCCTTATGAGTGGATCTTGAAGCTGCGCGCATCTGCAAGTTCGCGGAGCGCCTCTTCGTCGTTTCCGGTCAACCCGGCGATGAAGGACAGCGGAATATTCGTTCCATTATCCATTGCGGTCTTCATGATCCGCAGCGCATTGATCGGTGTAACCGCGAAATGCTGGCGGATTTCCGGGCCGATTTCGTCGAGCCCCCGCGAGAACATGTCGCCCGACTTCAGCCGCAGCCAGGCCTGCGAATAGTCGACACCGTCGCAGTCGGCGACGACATTGACGACGGCCGGCCTGCCGCTTTCGAGCGCACGGCGCATCGCGGGCGCAAGGTCTTCCGAGCGCTCGACATATTCGCCATGCGCGCCGAAGGCTTCAAAGGCGAGGTCCCAGCGGTTGTTCTTGCCGACCGACCAGTCGATATTGGGGTGAATATCGTCGCCCTGAAGCGAATTGCCGCCCCACGAGCTGTTATTGAGAACGACGACCACGGCGGGGAGATTATAGTGGATCATCGTTTCGATATCCGGCGCGGCGATGCCCATGCCGCCATCACCGACCAACGTGACCACCTGCTTGCCGGGGCGAGCGACCGCCGCGCCGATCGACATCCCGATACCCTGCCCCAGCGCCACGCGCGGACCCGCGTCGAGGATCTGGCCGGCGAAGCGCGCTTTCAGCGCGTCCGTCAGATAGAGCGATCCCGAATAGCTGTCGTAGATGACCGAGGCGTCGTGATCGACGACATTGGCGAGCACGTCGGTCAACTCATAGGTGTGGATCGGCGTATGACCGCTGAACTTCTCGAGAAGCCTCGCTCGGTTCTGAGCGTGCCGCTCGCGAACGGCGGCGAGACGCGCGATCCACTCCGTCCGTTCGACAGCCTTGTTGCCGAGCGAAAGAACACAAAGCCCGGTGAGCTGTT
>JAFAED010000426.1 GCA_023424275.1 Pseudomonadota bacterium
CCGCTGTTGCAGACGAAGAGCAGGCTGTGATCGGCGAAGGCCCGCGGCATCCATTCGGCGAGCGCAAGCCAGATCGCGAGCCCCGGCCCACGCTCTCCCGCGCAATCGGTCCAGCCCGAGCCCGGCGTCGAAACGACCAGCCAGCGGCGCCCATCGCGCACGCGCCTACCCACGACATTCTCCGCGACGCGCGACCCGCCCGCGCCGCTCAACACGAGCCTCGCCGGCAGGCCGCGCCGGGCCGCCTCGATGACGGGCGACGCAAGCCGCGGCGCGAGCAATGCCAGCGGCTTGTGCGATAGTGGCGCATCGGCCGGGGCGTTGAGAAGCAGGGCCTCACCGGTCGGACCAGTCGTCACCAGGATGACCGCAGCCGCCCCCCGCGCCAACGCGTCGGACAGCGGATCGCGCACTGCCCGGTCGAGCAGGCTCGACCAGCGCCGATAGGGCAGCCGCACCACTGCGATAGCGCCGTCGAGCCGATCACCCACATCGGCGAGCCGCAGCGGCGCGGTGATCCCGCCGGACCCGGTCGGCACCGCAAGCGGCTGCACCACCAACGGAATTTTGCGATCGCCCAAGGTCAACTCGCATGTCACCGTTTCGAACCAGGGCACATTGAACGGCTGGCGCTCGACCGAGAAACCCGCCGCGGCGAGCCGCTTCGCGGCCCAGTCGGCGGCCCAGCGATCACCCGCCCCGCCCGACTGCTTGTTGCCCGCTTCGGCATAGGCCTTCACATCGGCCAGCAACCGCTCGGACGCAAACATGGCCCCCTCTTCGGCGGCCGCCGCACCTGGCGCCGCCTGAAGCGCGATCGGTGTGACCAGCCCGGCCTTGAGCAGGCTTCGCCGGTCGGTTGACACGCCCCTCATGACGTGCGTGCGCGTCGGCGGCCGGGCTTCGCCTTGACCCGCCGCGCCTTGTAATCCGCCAGCGCTTCCGCAAAATTCTGCTGCGACGTCGCGATCAGCTCACGCGCGACGCGATCGGCGTCGTCAGGTTCGCGCGCGACAATATGCCGGCAAAGCTGCTCGTAGAGTACCGCCGACCGGCGGCCGACCTCGCCTTCGCCGTGCGCCGCCACAAATTCGTCGGTGTAGACATTGTGCTGCCAGCGGGCGAGCAACGCCAGCCGGTCAAGAAGCTCCAGTGCCATCGGCGCATTCGACCGCTTGGCGATAAAACGCCCGATACGGTTCGAAACCTTCAGATGCTCGGCCGAGTTGGACGTCCGCTCGGTCACATCCTTATATTCGATCAGCCGGTGCATCAGTTCACGCCCGTCGCGGTCACTCATCGCGGTGCAGGCAAGGCGGCAGACGACCCCGAAGAGCGCCTTCCACAACTCATAGATTTCATCGGCGCCATGATCGTCGACATCGATCGCATAGGCTCCCCGCCACGGCACGACCTTGACGAGTCCAATGCTGGCGAGATGACGAAAGGCTTCGCGGACCGGCGCATGACTGACATCGAAACGCGCCGCGATCTCGCGCTCGCGCAGCCAGGATCCGGGCGGAATGCGCCATGCGACGATGTCGTCGATCAACAGGCGTGCGATCACACGGTCCTGCGTCGGCGCACTGTCATCCTCGGTCTTCGTCGCCGCCATTGTTCTCCGTTCGGGCTACAGGCTCCCGCCGCCATCCTAATCGGACGGCGCATGCGAGCAAATGATGATTGCAACGATCATTATTATCGATAATATTTACGAAAACAAGCAATTGAAACGGGAGCCGGACTTTGAAGCGCATCACCCCCCTCCTCCTTTTGCTCGCCGGCTGTGCGACCATGCCCGCCGCGCAGGCCGAACCCTCTCGGCTTCCCGGCTGCGCCGAGGCGCTCGCCTATTCGGCCGCCCATGATGGTGTCGCGCTGCTGGCGCTGGAGGACGGCAAGATCCGCTGCCATTCGCCCGACGTCTCGACGCCGCAGGAACTCTGGTCGGGAACCAAGAGCCTGGTCGGACTGATGGCGGCTGCAGCGGTACAGGACAAACTGCTCACGCTCGACGAGCGCGCATCCGACACGCTCGCCGAATGGCGGGATGATCCGCAAAAGGACGCCATCACGATCCGCCAGTTGCTTGCGATGACCGCAGGACAGGCGTCGACGGTCGGCCGGCCGCTAGGCTATCTGGATTCCGTCAAGGCGCCGCTCGCCGCCGCGCCGGGAACGAAATTTCAATATGGCCCCGCACCGATGCAGATCGTCGGCGAAATCATGCGCCGCAAGCTCGCCGCAGCTGGCCTCGATTCCGATCCACGCGCCTACATCAACCGCCGCATCCTCATCCCGATCGGTGTAAAAGTCGGCAACTGGCGGAGCGGCCCCGACGGCGCTCCACTGATGCCGCAGGGCCTCGTGCTCGCAGCCGATGAATGGGCCAAGATTGGCGAGCTCGTTCGCGGCGGCGGCACGCACAAGGCGACGCCCCTCATCGACCCTGCGACCCTTGCAGAACTATTCAAGGGCAGTGACGCCAATCCAGCCTATGGCCTGACCTGGTGGTTACCGCGGGCGAGCGACGCCAGCGACCCCGTCACGCGCTCAACCGACATCGTCGAGCACGCCGCAGAACTCCCGACGGACCTTGTGGTCGCGGCAGGCGCCGGCGACCAGCGCCTCTATGTCATCCCTTCGCGCCGCCTGACGATTGTGAGGCAGGCAAAGCTGGACATCGCGGCCGTGGCGGCCGGAAAGAAGAGCGGTTGGTCAGACAGCCATTTTCTTTCAATATTGCTTCTCACCGATTGAAAGCGCGTCATGGCCGCTAGCAGTCAGTCGGCTTTCAGAAGCTACGACGACGAAGCTGCCGTAGAACGTCCACGCAGGCCCGGCACCTTCCAGCGGGTGTCGCCGGTGCCGTTGCCCGCGATCTTCATGACCGCAGAGACGAGTTCATGGTCCCAGATGCGGCCATAGTCGGGTCCGGTCACCGCGCGCAG